>CAZGBY010000015.1:0-30728 GCA_964524125.1 uncultured Clostridium sp. | reverse complement strand
AACATCTTAAGACCACCCTTAGCTGCAGCATAAGCTGAAACTGTTTCACGTCCAAGTTCAGACATCATTGAACAAATGTTAATAATTTTTCCATGACCTTTCTTAATCATAGAAGGTATTACTGCCTTAGCCATAATAAATGGGCCATTAAGGTCAATATCAATTACTCTTCTAAAATCAGCCGCAGACATTTCGCACATAGGAATACGCTTAATGATACCAGCATTATTTACTAAAATATCAATAATACCTACTTCTTTTTCGATTTGCGTAATCATTTTTTCTACTTGTTCTTCATTAGTTACATCACAAACATAACCATGAGCCTTAATTCCTAATTCTTCATAAGCCTTAAGACCTTTATCTACTAATTCTTGATTAATATCATTAAATACTACTGTAGCACCAGCTTTAGCATAGCCTGAAGCAATTGCAAAACCAATTCCATATGAAGCTCCTGTTACTAAAGCTATTTTACCATTTAATGAAAAACTTTCTAAATTACTCATTTTTTAAATTCCTCCTATTTTAAATCAGTTGTTAAAATATTATCCATATCATCAAATTCTTGATTTTCACCACACATCGCCCAAATAAACGAATAATTTGATGTTCCAATCCCTGAATGAATTGACCAACTTGGTGAAATTACAAGTTCTTCGTTGTTCATTACAATATGACGAGTTTCTTGAGGTTGACCCATCATATGGAATACTACATTATTTTGTGGAATATTAAAGTAAAAATATACTTCCATTCTACGTTCATGTGTATGAGAAGGCATAGTATTCCATCCTGAACCTTCTGCAAGTTCTGTCATACCCATTGCAAGTTGGCATGATTTACAAACATCTGGGTGAATATATTGATTAATAACACGTTTATTTAATGTTTTAGCTACTCCACATGGACGGTGATTAGCTTTTTCAAAATCAATATAATACGTTGGATAAGTTGTATGTGCTGGACATGAAGAAATATAGAATTTGGCAGGATTTTTAGAATCTTTTGATGCAAATACTACATCACGAGTCCCCATACCTACATACATACCATCTTTTGATTTAACGTTATAAACTTTACCATCAAGTGTTACAATACCGTCTCCACCGATGTTAATAATACCAAGTTCACGTCTTTCTAAAAAATAATTAGCACGAAGTTCATCACAAGTTTCAAGTTTTAATTCTTTTGAAACTGGATAAACACCACCAGAAATAATACGATCTTGGTGTGAATAAACAAGTGAAATATCATCACTAACAAATACATCTTGTTTTAAATAATGTCCTCTTAATTCTTCAGTTGTGTAATACTTAGAATCTTCTGGATGATTAGCATAACGTACTTCAATTTTCATTTAATTTCCTCCGTTATTTTATTTTTTTTAGTTATTTTCTTATACCCTAATTTTAAAGAAATAGTTTGAGATGATGTAAATAAATCATTTATAATTTCATCATTCAAATCAAATTCAAGAGGTACTCTTAAAGTTATAGCACCACAACATCTTGATTCAAAATTATATATTGGAAAACTTACTGATTTAAAGTTTTCATCATCTTCTTTAAAATCATAGGTATAGCCTTTAGTTTTAGCCAAATTTATATCACCATCTAAAGCATTTTCATCAATAATGGTATAAGGTGTTACAAGTTCTAAATTAGAAATCTTATAGTTTTGAAAATATTTGTCAAAAGCTAAATAGCATTTTCCTATTGAACTTGAGTGGATATAAGAAATGCTACCTCCTATCTCGAAGGCAGCACTCTTTTTTTCATCACTTTCATATTTATGTATACAAACTATGTTATTTCCTACTCTTTTAGTTACGATAATCATATTACCATATTTAAGTCCAAGATTTTTAACAATAGGTTTACATACATTAATTAAAGATGAATTCTTCTGATAGGCTTGACCGATAGCGTATATTTTAGAACCAATTACATATTTTTTAGATAATTCATCCTTATAATATACGGCATCAGCTTTATATAATGCTTGAAGAAAATCAAAGGCAGTTGATTTTGGAATATTTAAATCCCTACTTATTTGTGATAAGGATAATCCTTTAGGATTTTTAGAAATATATTCTAAAATCCTTAAGATTCTATCAACTGACTTATTATCACTCATATTAATTAACGTTGAACACGTCCGTTAGCATTTCCACCAGCTAAAGCTTCAACTTCTTTAACAGATACTAAGTTGTAGTCTCCATTAATAGTATGCTTAAGTGCAGAAGCTGCAACAGCAAATTCTAATGCTTCACCTTGAGTAGCCTTAGTCATTAAACCATAAATAAGACCACCAGAGAATGAGTCTCCACCACCAACACGGTCAATAATTGGGTTAATATCATAACGTTTAGATTCATAGAATTCTTCACCATCATAGATTAAAGCTTTCCATCCGTTATGAGTAGCTGATAATGATTCACGAAGTGTAGAAACAACATACTTGAATCCGAATTCTTTAGCCATTTGTTCGAAAATCTTCTTATAACCAGCTGCGTCAGTGTTTCCACCTTCAACGTCTGCATCAGGTTTAAATCCTAAGCAAAGTTCAGCATCTTCTTCATTTCCAATACAAACATCTACATACTTCATTAAAGGTTTCATTACAGAAATAGCCTTTTCAGAAGTCCATAGTTTCTTACGGAAGTTTAAGTCTACAGATACAACAACACCATGTTTCTTAGCAGCAATTAAAGCTTGTTCAAGACAAAGTGCAGATGCATCAGAAATAGCTGGAGTAATACCAGACCAGTGGAACCAACCAGCATCCTTGAAGATTTCATCAAAATCAAAATCAGAAGGTTGAGCTTCAGCAATAGCTGAATGAGCACGGTCATAAATAACTACAGATGGACGCATTGAAGCACCAGTTTCTGAATAATAAATACCAACTCTATCTCCACCACGAGCAATATGTTTAGTACATACTCCATAACGACGAAGTGAATTTACAGCTGCTTGTCCGATTTGGTTATCTGGCAATTTAGATACGAAGCAACCTTCTAGTCCATAATTAGTAACAGATACAGCTACGTTAGCTTCTCCACCACCAAAAATAATATCAAATTGATTAGCTTGAACAAAACGAGTGTTAGCTGGAGTAGAAAGACGAAGCATGATTTCGCCCATTGTAACTACTTTTTTAGAATTGAAAGTTAAATTTTTCATAATAATCTCCTTTAATTAATCTTCAATTTTAATTTTAAATACGCACTTTTCTACAGTGCCACCATTTACATCACATTTAGCTAAATGGATATCTTCAGTATAAACAAGCGCGAAACCTTCTTCAAGTACGAAGAAAACTCCACCATTTGCACTATACTTAGTTACATCCTTTTCAGGATTATATGGTGTTGTAACTTTTAAAGTTGGGTTTGAAATATCTGTATAAGCAAAATATTCTTGCCCCTTCAATACAACTTGAAGATCCATATATTTTTCATGATTTTCATAGAAACAATCTTCAAGAGGTTTTGCTATATAAGTGTCACGATTAACGTACACATTATCGCCATCAATAATAGTTTTCCCCTTAGGTAGGGCAAGTAGGTCATTATTTAGAATAAAGTTAATAGCTGTATCAATATTCTTTGAAATACCTTTATATCTTTCAATATATTTTAATTTTCCTATAATCATATTTATTACCTCTGTACTTCTGCAGTTCCGTTAGATTTCATAAATTGTTCAATATCATCACAAGAAAGTACACAAGCATCTCCATAGATGGTATGTTTTAAAACAGATGTATTAAGTCCATATAAAACTGCATAATGTGGATCATTAAAATCCTTTAACAATCCATGAATAACACCAGATGCAAACGCATCTCCACCACCAATACGGTCATAAATCATAAATCTAATTGGATTTGTAAGTTCATAATCTTTAGCTCCATAATAATATCCAGCAAGTGAATTATCAGTTGAACTATAAACAACTCTATCAGTACCAAATACATAAGAAAGACCATACTTTTCAATCATCTTAGGGAAGACATTAAGTCTCTTTTCATGCATGGATTTATCTTCTAAACCTTCATCAAGTGGTATTTCTAAAATTGTATTACAATCATAGAATGATGCAAAAACCACATCACAATATTGCATAATTTCTTTATACCAAGGACGAGCTTCATCGATAGTCCATAATTTAGCACGATAATTAAAATCAAAAGAAACTTTCACACCATTTTCATGACAATATTTACAAGCTTCAACTGCAAATTTAGCTACTCTTTCATTTAAAGCTAAGCTAATTCCAGATATATGAAACCAAGAGGCGTCACAAAATACTTCATCAAAATCAAATTCAGATAATTCAATTCTAGTAATAGCACTATGCTTACGGTTATAAATAACCTTACTAGGACGTCCTCCAAAACCTGTTTCTAAGAAATATATACCTAAAATAGTTGAACCACGTACAATGTAATCCGTATTGACACCATGTTCCATTAAATGTGCAATTGCACCATCTCCTAATTGATTAGGAGGAAGTTTTGACATAAAATAAGTTTTATGTCCCATATGTGAAAGCGCAACTGCCACATTAGCTTCTCCTCCACCATAATTAGCAAGATATGAGTGCGTTTGGTTTATGGTTTGGTGATCTGGTGTAGATAATCTTAACATTATCTCACCAAATGTAATAATTTTTTCCTTTTTAGCCATAGATATCCTCCAAAGCCTTTAAATAATATTACTTATTTAATTCAGCTTTAGCTCTCTTAAATTCTTCTACAAACTTCTTAGAAGTTTCAGTAACTAAATCAAAGTCACCAGTCTTAGCACCTTTATAAATAGCAGATCCAGCAGATACAGCTACAGCACCAGCTTTTACCCAATCTTTAATGTTTTCTAAAGAAACACCACCACTAGGCATTAAATTAGCATAAGGAATAGGGCCTTTAACATCTTTGATGAAGTTAGGTCCTACGATATCCCCTGGGAATACCTTTACAACATCAGAACCATAAGTCATAGCAGTAACAACTTCAGTAACTGTTTGAGCACCTGGTACATAAGGTACTTGATATCTATTACACATAAGTGCAACTTCACTGTTAAATGAAGGAGCAACTATAAATTTAGCACCAGCTTCAATAGCGCCCTTACAAGTTTCAGGGTCAAGTACTGAACCAGCACCAATTAATACTTCTGCATTACCTTCATATTTTTCAGATAAATCTTCAATAATTTTTCTAGCACGTGGTACAGTATATGTTACTTCAATTGAAGTAATACCACCTGCGATACAAGCATCTGAAATCTTAATTGCTTCAGTAGCATTCTTACCTCTAACAACGGCTACAACACCAGCTTTAGAGATTTGATTTAAAACATCAAATTTTTTCATTTTAAAATTCCTCTTTCTGATATAAATTATACATCAATGGTATTATATAATTTTAACTAGTCTTTTGTCAATTTATAAATTTAAAATTGTTCAAGAATTCGAACATTTTATAAATAAAATTTATATAAAAAAACTATAACCGTTAAGTCATAGTTTTATTAAAAATTATTTTTCAAATGTATCTTCATAAAGCTTAATAGCACGTTTAATTGCATCTTTAGCTTCTTGATTGCCATATACTTCTTTAACTTCTGTTGTTTTTCCTTCAAGTGTCTTATATACAGAGAAGAAATGTTGAATTTCTTCGCGCATATGAGTTGGAAGTTGAGAAATGTCATCAAAATGTGAGTAATCTGGATCATTGCAAGGAACTGCTAAAATCTTTTCGTCTTCCTCTCCTTGGTCTAGCATCTTAAGTACTCCTATAGGCTTACAATATAAAATAGTCATAGGAAGTATTTCTTCAGAACAAATTACAAGTACATCTAATGGGTCATGGTCTCCACAATATGTATGTGGAATAAATCCATAATTTGCAGGGTAATGAGTTGATGTATATAAAATACGATCTAAAAATAACATTCCTGTTTCTTTGTCTAACTCATATTTATTTTTCATACCTTTAGAAATTTCAATATAAGCTAAAAACTTTTCTGGCGTAACTCTTTTAGGGTCAACATTTTTCCAAATATTCATAATAACTACTGATATAATATGTACAATCCAATAATATTATATCTTCCTTTCTTTAAATCTATTTTAGGATTGAATCGTTTTTTAGTTCCTAAAATATTATATCAAATTATTTTGAATATTTAAAGTGTTAATTATTATCTTTCATATAATCTTTCATTAAAGAAAGTGCTGATTTTTCAAGACGTGATACTTGAGCTTGACTTATTGAAAGTTCAGAAGCAATTTCCATTTGCGTTTTATCCTCAAAATATCTTTTTGAGATTATTTCTTTTTGTCTTGAATCTAATTTTTTATATGCTTTTTTAAGCATTTTTTTCTTAACTATATTATCAAGTAGTTTTTCATCATATCCAAGTTGATCAGATAGTTCAATTACATCAGAACCATTATCATAAATTGGAGTTGACATAGATACTGTATCTTGTATAGATTCAAGTGCAAGTATTATATCTATAGGTTCACAATTAAAATGAGATGCAATTTCATCTATTTTAGGTTCTTCATTATGTTTTTTAAGATATTCCTCTTTATAGCTTAATGTTTTATAAGCTAAATCTTTAAAAGATCTTGATACTCTAATAGAACCACTATCTCTAATATAACGTCTTATTTCACCTATAATCATAGGTACAGCATATGTTGAAAATTTAACATTTAAAGATAGGTCAAAGTTATCTATTGCTTTCATAAGACCTATTGTTCCAACCTGAAACAAGTCATCTACGTTTTCTTTTTTATTATTAAATCTTTTAATAACACTTAAAATTAATTTTAAATTACCTGTAATTAATTTATCTCTTGATATTGTATTTCCATTTTGAGATTCTTCTAATAATTTATTTGTTTCTTCAAAACTTAATGTTTTAAGTTTTGATGTATCTACTCCTGTAATTTCTACCTTATACATTTTATCACCTGCTTAAAGTTTTTGATAAAATAGAAATACTATACATTTTTTTAAATTATTTATTAATATTTATTTTTTTACAGACATATAAAAACTAATATTATCTTTAATTTTGTCTATTATTTTCTTTTCAAGTCGAGATATATAAGATTGTGAAATACCAAGATATTCTGCAACTTCGTGTTGGGTCATTTCTTTATTACCAAATAGACCAAATCTAAGTGATATTATTTCTCTTTCTCTTTTATTTAATTTATTAATTTCTTTATATAATAATTTCTTTTGTTCATTAAATATTGCTAGTTCAAGTTGAGAAGGATCATTTGATGAAAGTACATCAGCAAGTATAAGTTCATTTCCATCTGAATCAACATTTAAAGTATCATCTAAACTTATTTCAAGTTTTTGTTTCTGAATTTTTCTAAAGAACATTAAAATTTCATTTTCGATACATCTTGAACAATATGTGGCTAGTTTTATATTCTTTTCTTTTTTAAAAGATTCTATTCCTTTAATTAGTCCCATAGAACCTATAGATATTAAATCTTCTAAGCATACTTTAGGGCTTTCAAATCTTTTAGCTATAAATACTACAAGTCTTAAGTTATGTTCTATTAATTCATTTCTAGCTTTTAGATCTTTTTGTTCTACAAGAGTTAATAATTCATCTTCTTTTTTATCATCTAATGGTTCTGGTAAATTCATAGGGAAGTACAGATAGTGGCATTCATTTGATTTAAATAACTTCTTAATAAATTTAATTATTTTTTTAAACATATTATCCTCCTATTGATTTTAAACCTATAATACATTCTTGGTTTATATCTTTAAATATAATACTACCTTTGAATTTATGATATTTTCTTTTATATTTTATATATAAGTTCTTACATTTAAAGCACTCCTCCTTTAAAGTATCATTAATTGTTGATATATTTATATATCCATTATTTATGAATAAATCACTTTTATATTTTATATTTAATATTAATATTCCTTCTTTATTATTATCAACAAGTAAGTTTCCTGTATCTAAATATGCATTTATTTTAGTATTTATATCTTTAATTAAAACAGTATAGTATAAAGATATTTTAGGAATATTTTTATATTTAACTTTGTATAAAAAAATAATTATTAGATATACTATAATTAATATGTATAGATATTGATAGTGATAATTATAATTTAAATATATTATATTAGCTATACCTCCTAGTGAAGTATTGAGCATTATATAAATCATAATGGATAAAATATTTTTAATATTAAATAATATTAATGAAATTAGAAATATAAATAATATCTCAATTTTTATATTAATATTAAAATATATATATGAAATAATTAGTATTATATTCAATATATCACTCATTAATAATCTTAATTTATTTATATTATTTATAGTTAACAGATTTGTTAAATATAAAAACATATGATGTATAAGTAAATCTATAAATATTATTTGTTCTATATATATCATAAAATCACGAGTTAATTATAAATTAATATTTATAAATAATATGTAAAAAGATGAGAGGCAAGTCTCATCTTAAATAGTTTTATTTTAATTATTAAAATAGGTAATAAGTACCTATTAAACTAAAATATTTAATAATCACCTATTAGAATTTAGTTCTTATTTATAACATTATTCAATTTCATTAGCGATAATTTTTAATAAAGTTAAAGTGATTATAATTAAGATTTTAGTTGTTCTACTTCTTTAATAGATAATCCAGTACATTTGACAATCAATTCTAATGAACATCCTTCGTCTAGCATACTCTTAGCAATATTTATTTTTCCTTCGGCTAGTCCTTCTGCTTTTCCTTCTGCTTTTCCTTCTGCTAGTCCTTCAGCTTTTCCTTCTGCTAGTCCTTCAGCTTTTCCTTCAGCTCTTGCATCATTAACTTCCGTAAGTCTTTGTCTTACTTCTTTTTCATATCTTAAAGCTTCTAATACAAATTGTTCTTTATTATTGAAATCCATGACCATTCGAGCCACCTTTTTAGCAGATTCAGAAGTATAATCTTGATTTTTATTTAAATCTTTTACAAAAAATAAATTTTGTATCTCCTGTAAAAATATACTACCACTATATTTTAGTTTTTGCAAGTTTACGAAATGAATTCGTGGAGAATTTTCTATAATTTGGCCATTTTTCCTTGTGTAAACATATGTATCTTTAATATTTTCATCATCGATAAATAATTCTTTATCATCAGATGGTAATAACCAAATACATTCAACATCAGAAGAATTATAGTCATCACCCTTGTCTAAACTAATTACATCTAAAAAACTAGCATATGTTGTTGCACGTCTACCTAACGCTTTATTTACAATATTTTGCATCTCTACGTTAATTAAGATTTTCTTAGTTTGACCATTGATTGTAACCTTAGCTACAATATCAAACTCTATCCCTTTTTGACCGTATTCATTTATTTGTTCTGGATTTAAGAATTCGACATTTTCTTCTTTAATATCATCAATTTCTAATATTCCACATACAAGCTCTATAAATGCAAATTTGTTAATAAAGACTCTTTTAAACATTAAATCATTGGTTAATTTTATAACTTTAGATTCTAAAGACATCTAATCATTACCTCCTTACTTTTTAAATTAAAAGTACTTTCGGATGTGATTATAATACAACAATTTTGATTTGTAAAGCCCACCAAAAATTGCCAAAAATTGAGTTTTCGAAAAACTAAAAAATCACGCTCTTTCATATACTTAGATTTTAATATATTTTCTAAAATTTCAATGAAAATTGGCAAAAAACGTGATAAAAAATTTTTTTTATTTTTTTTTAGAAAACTACAAAATTACTATAAATTTTGGTTAAAATATAGGTTTATTTTTTTATCATTCACCATTTCATAGGTAAGAGTTTTAATTACAACTTATAATAAAAAAAAGTTTAGAATCTAATCTAAACTAATAATCTCAAATTTCAAATTTTTAGATTTTTTAACACTTTATATATAATTTCACAGGTAAATGATTAGAATATGGTAATAAATCCTCTAAATTACCCACACTATTACTTGCTATTTCATTTAACACAATATGTATTCATCAATTTAAAATTAGTAGTATTCTTTAATTTTTTTTGTATATCCCTAAATTTCTACTATAGTATATGACATAATTTAGTAATCGTATAATAAATATGAGATATTAATTGTAGCATCATATTTTAAACGCTTACAAAAATCCACTAGTTATGAGAAAAACTAGTGGATTTTTTGTTTTTTGCTAGCAAACTTGGGGTTAAAACATAATTCTATTATTATTTGAATATTTGTATAAAATTCCTAACAGGTCATATTATTTTAATTCATTTGGTAGCACTATTGCATCATATGACATATGAACATTATAAGTAAAATTATTATTATTCCAATATGATAAATCACAATAAGCAGTATCATAGAAAAAATCCCAATTATTTATAGTTTTATTTTTTAGAAAATAACTTGAAGGTTTAACATTACCAAAATAAGCTGATGCACAAGTATAATTAGTTTTTTTATTAGTAACGTCCATATTTACATTTTCTATATAAAATATATCATATGAAGAAACATTTGTCATATTTAGATATATAGATACACCATCAGTCCAAATCTTTGATGATGATGTAAAGCTAAGTGGTGATGATGTAGACACAATCCACTTAGCATATAATGTTATATTCGATGTAACTTTAGTACTAAAATCATATTCAGTAGAATAATCATATGAAGTATACCATCCTGCAAATATACATCCTGTTCTTGTAGGACTTGTTGGTGCTGATATAGCATTTCCTGATGTAATAGTCTTAGAAGATACACTACTTCCACCTTCCGAATTAAATGTAATTGTATATGTAGAAGTTGAATTTTTTGTCCATTTGGCATATAAAGTAATACTTGATGTAATATTTGTGGTAAAATCAAATTTATTAGTAAATGTAGAATTAGTATACCATCCTGCAAATGTATATCCTGATTTTGTAGGATTTGATGGTATTGTTGCACAATCACCTGATAAAACGGTTTGAGTAGATACACTACTTCCACCATTTGAATTAAATGTAACTGTATATTTAGTAGTTGTGGTTGATACCCATTTTGCATATAAAGTTATACTTGATGTAATAGCTGTTGTAAAATCAAATTTCGTTGTAAGTGATGAAGTTGTATACCATCCTGCAAATGTGTATCCTGATTTTGTAGGATTCGATGGTATTATTGCACAATCACCTGATATAACAGTTTGAGTAGATACACTACTTCCACCATTTGAATTAAACTTAACTGTATAGTTAATAGTTGTGGTTGATACCCACTTTGCATATAAAGTTATATTTGATTTAATAGCTGTTGTAAAGTCAAATTTATTTGTAAGTAAAGAATCAGTATACCAACCTGCAAATGTATATCCTGATTTTGTAGGATTTGATGGTATACTAGCTAAATAACCAGAAATAACTGTTTGAGTAGACACACTTGTACCACCATTTGAATTAAATGTAACTGTATAGTTTTCATCTGATAAAGATATGTTTTCTGAATCAAAATTTAAATATTTAACTACATTATTTAATTCTAAAGATATTTTATCATAATCAACTTCAAAATTATAATTTTCATAGTATTGTACACCATAATAATAATCATCACTTACAGGATATAAATTATATTTATAATATGAAGTTTTATTAACTTCATCAAGTACTAAAATCATATATACATAATATGAATTAAATAATCCATAACTATAATATCCCTTAGGGTCAGTAGCATCTACAGTATATGTTGAACTTTTACTTTTTGTAATTGATGAATTTTTATATGAAGTATATGCATTTATAATTTTAGTAGACTTAGTTATATCTGAATTTTCTACATAAGAATTAGCCAAAAGCACTGAATTAGTACTATCAAATTTATCAGCCCATTTTTCAGTAGAAAATAATGATATTTCATCACTTGAAGCTGTAGATTTAGCATTTATTTCAGAAATTACTGAAGAATTACTAAAAAAACTATTTTCTAAAGTTTGAGATGCTATACTATAATAATTAGTTGTAGAAATACTATCAACATTTTTTATAGAATAAGTAATAGTTTTATTATAAGAATTTTGTGTGCCAGGAACAATACCATATCCAGTAGTATAATTATTTGAGCATATTAGTTCTACTGCACTTGATAATGCCAAATTAATAGAAGTTTCAGTAGCTTCTGTTAATTTATATGAAAAACTCAAATCTTTATAATCATTTTTAAGTTGGGGTGAAGAGTATACAATAGGAACATTCTTTATAGTACCAACATTAAAATAATAATAATCAATATATCCTGTATCATTATCATTTTTTCTTTTAGAATATGCATCAAATGTAGGAGTATCTAATTTTTCTACTTTCATCGAAAGATATTTTTCATTTGAATTTGGTATTGTATCTCCGATTTCAAATCCAAACAATTCACAAGAACACAATCCTAAAGAACATATAAATACAAGTATAATAATTATTATTTTTTTAATATTCATTATAATTCCTCCCTCGAATAATATAAATAAACTAATCAATAATCTAGATTTTTATAAAATATAATTTAAATTATGATTTTTATAAAATTTATTATAATTTTATCATTATTGTCAAGAATTGTAAATATTTCAAATTATATTTATACCAATCCATTTTAGACTGTTAAATGAAAAGGACTAAATTGCCCTTCATATTGATAAGTATAAAAATGTTATTTTACATCATCTATATTAATATAAATAAACTTTGTTTCTTAATTTACAATCAATATTTAATAAAGAAAACTTTATACTCTTAAAATTAAAATAGGGGCCCTGATGGACCCCCACAAATATTTTAAAGAGTAAGTATGAAAAAATAAAAAGCAATTGAACAACTATCCCATCCCAAATAGAGAATAAATAATATAGGTTGTATTGTAAACCAACAATACTAAGAAAAAGATTATTATAAATAATTATTCTTCAATTATTTCTTGAATCTTTTTCTTATCATTTGACGATAAGAATATGACACGCTCTCCAATAACTTGGATACGATTAACATGTGCTCCACCTTCAAGAGTAACTTGTTGTGATGTTAATCTACCTTTTACGCTTACTAGAGTACCTTTTTTGATATAGGTTGCTGCAATATCACATAGCTCATCCCAAATTGATACATCGATAAAATCAGTATCAACTGTATCAGTTTTTGGGTTTAAGAATGGACGATTAATCGCAAGAGTAATATTTGCGACTTTCTTACCATTTTTAGTTGTGATCACTTCAACATCAGACGTAAGTCGTCCAATGAGCATTACATAATTATAAATAGTTCCACCTCCAATAAAAATATTTTTAACACTAGTGTGCTTGCATTATAAATTATTTTTTATTTTTTTGCAAATCGGCTATTTTTTAGCCTTTTTTCCTTATTTTTAATAAATATTTCAAGAATCTGTTTTTTTCTCAACAAATTTAAGCCATTTTTTATAATTTTAATTTTATTTTTTTTAGTTTTTTCTAAAAAAACGGAAATTTTAAAATTTTAATTTTTTTTATTTTTATTTTCAAAAAATAATTATTATTAAAGTTTTATAAATATTTGATCATACTAATTTAGTAGTCCACTCTTCAGCATTAAATATTATATCGCATAATCCTTCATAAAATTCAGGTTCATGTGATACAAGTAAGATTGTACCTTTATATTTCATTAATGCTTCCTTTAAAGCTTCTTTAGCTAATTGATCTAAATGATTAGTAGGTTCATCAAGTACCAAGAAATTAGTTTCTTTAAGCATAACCTTACAAATTCTAACCTTAGCTTGTTCACCACCAGATAAAACTAACATTAAAGATTCAATCTTATCCTTATTAAGTCCACACGAAGCTAATGCCCCTCTAATTTCAGCATTAGTAAATGAAGGATACATATTCCAAACCTCTTCATGAGCAGTTAGTCTTGATGAAGAATCTTCTTGTTCAAAATAACCAGGTTCTAATTTAAAATCTAAATCAACTTTACCACTAATAGGTGGAATGATACCAAGTAATGTTTTTAATAGAGTTGATTTACCAATACCATTTGCACCTTTAATTGCAACTTTTTGTCCTTTTTCTATAGTTAAATTTAAAGGTTTAGAAAGTGGTAAGTCATAACCTATCACTAAATCTTTTGTTGTAACTACAAAACGACCAGTACCTGATGCTTCATTAAATTTAAAATTAGGTTTTACTGATGAAGTAGGTTTATCTAATATAACCATTTTATCTAAGATTCTTTGACGAGATTTAGCCAAATTTGTTGTAGCTACACGAGCTTTATTTTTTGCAATAAATGTTTCTAATTTTTCAATTTCTTTTTGTTGTTTTTCATAAGCTATAGCTTGATGACGAAGCTCAGTTTCGTGAAGTTCAACAAATAAATCATAATTACCACTATATCTTGTAAGTATACCTTGTTCTAAATGGTAAATAACATTTACAACATTATTTAAAAATGGAATGTCATGTGATACTAAAATAAATGCATTTTCATAATTATTTAAATAATTAGTTAACCATTTTATATGAGATTCATCTAAATAGTTAGTAGGTTCATCTAATATTAATATCATAGGATTTTCAAGTAATAGCTTAGTGAGTAATACTTTACTTCTTTGTCCACCAGAAAGTTCAGTTACATCCCTGTCAAATCCAATATCATTTAACCCAAGTCCATTACCCACTTCTTCAATTTTACTATCAAGTGTATAAAATCCTGATGATTCAAGCTCTGATTGTATTTCACCAATATCTTCTAACATTTCTTGCATTTCTTGTTCAGAACAATCTGCCATTTTTTCATACATTTTATACATTTCAGCTTCAAGGTCAAACATATGAGAAAATGCAGTTTTTAAAAATTCCTTAATAGTTAAACCTTTTGTTAATTTTGCATATTGATCTAAATAACCAGTAGTAATTCTTTTACACCATTCTACTTTACCACTATCAGGAGAAATACTACCTGTAATAATATTTAAAAATGTAGTTTTACCCTCACCATTAGCCCCAACAAGACCTATATGTTCTCCTTTATTCATTTGGAATGTAGCATTATCTAAGATTGTTCTTTCTCCAAACCCATGAGAAACATTTGTAACTTTTAATACTGACATATATTCACCTCTTTTTATAACAAAAAAATAATACCAAATATTTTCATATTTGGCAATTTCTTTTTAATTATTTGTTTATTTCTTAATAAATTTTAAGTCTTCTTTAATACTTAAAGAAGCTTTTGCACCATCACTTATAGCTTTAGATATCTGTAACATACCACCAATTACATCTCCACCTGCAAATATATGCGGAATATTAGTCTTCATATTTTCATCAACTACTATATTATTATCTTTAAGTTCAATCCCAATATGTCGTGCTATAGTCATTCCCGATTGATGTCCAAGTGCTATAAAAAGACCATCTACATTATAAGTATTATTTAAAGTCTTTACGCCAGAAAGATGTTCATCACCAATTAAGGACACTATTATATCTTTAACAATATTACCATCTACATTAGTATCATCGCCATTAGTAAATATAGTTATATTAGGAGAAAATCTTTTTAATATTTCATATTCACTTTCCATAAATGGGCCACTACCAACAATGCCAATTTTTTTATTTTTAAAGAAAAAACCATCACATATTGCACAATAAGATAAACCATTTCCTTCAAACTTAGACGCATTTTCTACATTTAGAGTATTTCTAGAATAACCCATTGCTAAAAACAAAGTATAACATTCATAAATATTAGTTTTAGTTTTTACATAAATGTGATCTAGTACATCGATAGATATTACTTCATCATCAATAATAGGTATATCTAAATTCTTAGCTTGATTAATACCTAAATTAATTAAATCAATCCCTGATATAGAATTAAATCCATAATAATTTTCAATAATCTTAGCTTTAGTTAATGCTCCACCATCTTTAGCAATAATTAAAGGATTTAAATTAAATCTTTTCAGATATACTGAACAAGTTATACCACAAGGGCCCTTACCAATTATGATAGTATCATATATCATTACTTAATAAACTCCAATACTTCTTGTTTAGATTTATAACCTACAAATTGTTTAATAGCTTTTCCATCTTTAAATAATATAACAAGAGGAATAGACATACAATTAAAAGAACGAGCAAGTTCTTCTTCATCATCTACATTAATCTTACCAAATGGAATATTATTTTCACTACATACTTCTTCAAGTACAGGACCTAGCATACGACAAGGAGAACACCAAGGAGCCCAAAAATCTACAAGTATTGTATCATTTGAATTTACAATTTCATTAAAATTATCTTTATTAATTTCTAACATATTTATAACCTCATTTCCTTTTGTATTTATATTATAGCTTAAATACTTAAAAATATAAAATGAAATGCTTATTTTTAAATAGATTATAAAAATAATTCTTCATCTTTTTTATATACAAAATATATAATTGAAGTAGTTGAAGTACTTCTATTTAAATTATAACAATTTAAATCTTCATGTAAAACTTCTACATAATCTGTAGGATTATATTCTTTTTTAGATGATAGAGTACCTCCACCAGTAATATTTCCAAACATTTGACCAAATCCTGATTGATAATTTAAGTATTCTTGGAAATCATTATAATGATTATAAGTATAAAATACATATCGTTTTGAAATATCATCAAATTCTTGCTCATCTTTATTAATATATTTTGAATATACAAGTCTAGCTGCTCCACGAGTAATATATTGTCCGTTGTTATATAATGCAGGACTACCACTACCTTCTGTGCCTGTTGTAGCTAAATCAATTTCATAGTAAATATAATCTCCACCACATCCTGAAATATTTGGAAGTACTGGTTCATAAGGATATTTTTCAGTATCACCAGAAAAAGGATTATGATTAACTACTAAGTATTCACCCCATTCAGTTGATGTTGGTTTAGTTTTATTACCTTCTGCATAATTTACAGGTACATCACCAAATGCTTGTAAAAAAGGTGCGACTTCATTTAAAGTTCTATAAGCTCCACAACTATATATAGCATCTACAATATTACCTTCACCATTAACTACATAATAAGTATTTTTATTAGTTGAATAGATAGAAGATGTATTTTTTACAAAAGTATTTTCTATTTTTGGAGTAGATGATGAAGCGCTTGGAGTACAATCATCAACTTCTAAAACTCCAGACATAAGATAATGTTGTGATCTATAATATGCATCCATATAAGATGTAGCCTCTGTATAGTTTTTATAAAATTTATCTACATCAACATTTTCATATGGATCTGAAGAAATATCTGATGAATTTTCTATCATAATAGATACTATATCTTTTTTATTATTACCCTCTACAGTAATAAAACAAAGACCTTGTTTTCTTGCAGTTATCATTCCATCATTTGAAATAGTTAAATTATCATTAGATAAAGAATATTTTAAATCATATTTATCGTCATAATTAGTTTCAATTTGTAAAGATTGTGATACTTTCATGACTTGTGAGTTTGTTAAAATATTTAAATCATTTTCATCATAAGTAAGTTCATATTCACCTTTTTTAACAACTATTTCTTCAGTATTACTTTTACAAGATGAACATATACCAATTAAAGTTAAACATATTATTGGTGAAATAATTTTTTTCATTTTAATCACCTTTTTTTATTAATCTAATATATTAGTACAAATAGTACTTAAATTAGTTGTTGAAGTTTTTCCTCTTAAAGTCAAATCTAAATAAGATACTTCTACGTATGGTGTAGGATTATAATCTTCTTTAGAAGATAGTGTTCCACCACCTGTTACATTTCCAAAAATCTTACCAAAACCACCTTGATAATTTAAATATTCTTGAAAATCGTTATAATGGTTATAAGTATAAAATACATATCTGTCATTAATGCTTAATTTTTCATTTGTTTTAATATTCTTTTGAGCATAAACAAAACGTGCAGCTCCACGAGTTATAGTAGTACCATCATTATAAACCTTAATGGCATAATTATTACCTGTATCAGTACCGGTAGTACCAAAATCAACTTCGTAATATTGATAATCTCCATCGCATCCTGAAATGTTAGGAAGTTCTGGTTCATATGGATAACCTTTAGTATCTCCAGAAAATTTATTATGATTAACTCTTAAATATTCTTTCCAAGGACTAGTTTTAACTTGATTTTTATTATTAGATTCAACATGATTTGCTGGTACATCACCAAACGCTTGTAAGTATGGTGCAACTTCATTTAAAGTAATATAAGCACCACCCTTATATATAGCATCTACAATATTACCATATGCATCAACTACATAATATGTATTTCCATCAGAAGAATATAAAGCTGATGTATTTTTAACATATTCAGTCCCAACTCTTGGTTGGTATTCGGATAATACTGGGTCTGGGTCTTCAACTTCATTTTTTCCTGATAAAAGATTATGTTGAGATCTATAATAAGCATCCATATAAGATGTAGCTTCTGTATAGTTTGCATAAAATTCTTCTTTTGAGACATTTTCATATGGATCAGATGATAAGTCGCTTGCGTTTTCTACCAATATAGATACAGTATCTGAAAGTTCACCATATGAAACTGTAATGTAACAAAGACCTGCTTTTCTAGCAGTTAAAGTACCATCTTTTGAAATTACTACATTATCATTGGTTGTAGAATATTCTAAATTAAAGTTACTTGAAAAATTAGTTTCTAAAGCTAAAGTTTCTGATACAGTCATAACTTGTGATGGAGTTAGAATTTCCATTGAAGTTGGTGTTGTAGTTTGTGTTGATGATATAACAGGAGTTGTCATTTCATTAGTAGTAGTTTTTGGTGTATCGCAACTTGCGGCTAAAAATATTAAACCTGCAAGTGGTATTAAAGTTTTTTTCATATTTATTCCTCATTTCTAATATATTTTTTCATATTTTCTAAATTCAAATATTCTTCTACTTTACCATTTATTAGTAATGTAGAATATGAATTTTTATAACTATTTTCTATATTTATATCACTTAAATTAATTATAATTAAATTTTTACCTTTAAAAAATCTAATAAATGACGCTGCTGGATACACTTTTAAAGATGTACCAGCTATAATTAATGTATCACATAAAGATATTTCTTTAATTGCAAAATTTATATTTTCTTCATTTAAATTTTCTTCATATAAAACTACATCTGGTTTTATAATTCCACCACATGAACATTTTGGGACTTTAGATAAATCTATTTCATCTAAAGAATAAAATTTATGACATTTCATACAATAATTTCTTTTAACACTACCATGAAGTTCACATACTTTTTTACTGCCTGCCATTTGATGAAGGTCGTCAATGTTTTGTGTAATAATGCTACTCAATTTACCAATATGCTCTAAATAAGCTAAAGCCTTATGGCATTCATTAGGCTTAGCATTTTTATAAACCAAGTTTTTCCTATAAAATTCATAAAATTTTTCAGTTTGATTTATAAAATACATATGAGATACTAATTCTTCTGGGGTTTTAGAATAAATACCATTTGCACTTCTAAAATCTGGTATTCCCGATGCACAAGAAACTCCTGCGCCTCCAAAGAAGACAATTTTTGATGAATCATTAATTATTTTATATAATTTTTCTACATTATTCATAATAGCCTCCTTTTAAAATACCATTCATTATATCATTTTTAAGATTATTATGAAAGGGGGTTCTTAATATTTTTCTTAAATTGAGAATAAATAAAAAGATACTTATAATAAAGAACACCAACAAATTTTGTCAGTGTTCTAATTATATAAATATCTAATATAAATAATTTATTTAAATTAATATATTTTACATACTAAAGATGAATCTTTTTTCTTTGGTTTTACAATCTCTTCATCCTTATATCCTATTGCAATTACTGATACAATAACTTCATTCTCATCAATATTTAAAATATCTCTAATCGCTTTAGAATCTCTTAAACCCATTACTAAAGAATCTAAACCTTTTTCCTTAAGCGTAAGTAAAAAATAAGAATTATTAAGTCCTAAATCATATATACCCCAACCATTTTCTAGTTCATTAGAAGGAAGATTTGTTTCACGCTCAAACCCAGAACGATTTTTAATAAAAGTTGTAACTACAAGTTTAGCATTTAAAGAACTTTCTTTATTAAAATCTGGTAGAGTATTTAAAATTCTATTAATCATTTCTTTACTTGATATTAAATGATATCTTGCAGTTTGGCTGTTCTTCCAAGAAGGTGCATTATAAGAAGCTGTAATACATTCTAATATAGCAGAATCTAAAATGTCTTGTTTTTTAAACTTTCTTACACTTCTTCTTTGTTCTATTAATAAATTAAATTCCATAATTACTACCTTACCAAATTATCATATATTAATTTTAATGTTTTATCATAATCTTTTGTATCTATACCAAGTATAATATTAATTTCTTCAGGCCCTTGAGCAATCATACGTACATTTATATTATTAGAACCAAGTACAGAAAAAATTTGACCTGAAAGTCCAACACAACTTTTCATATTTCTACCTACAATTGCAAGTAGGCTTAATCCTTCAAGTACAGATACATCATCTGCATGAAGATCATTTTTTAGTTCTGATACTATTTCATATTTATATTTTTCTACAGAGTCTTGAGAACACACAATTGATATAGTATCAATACCAGTAGGTATATGTTCTATTGATACATTATATCTTTCAAATAAAGAAAGTACTTTTCTTACATAACCAATTTCACCTGACATATGATTTTTAAATATAGAAAATGATACAAAATTTTTCTTACCAGCAATACCAGTAATAGGTTGATCATTTATATGACATTCTTCTAATATTAATGTACCTTCATCTTCAGGTCTATTAGTATTTTTAATATTAATAGGTATGTTTAATGATTGAATAGGGAATATTGTTTCTTCATGAAGTACATTAGCCCCCATATAAGAAAGCTCTCTAAGTTCATGGTAAGTTATTTCTTTTATAGCTTTAGGATTATCTACAATTCGAGGATCAGCAACTAAGATTCCCGAAACATCTGTCCAATTTTCATATAAATCAGCATGAACACCTTTAGCTAAAATAGAACCAGTCACATCAGAACCACCTCTACTTAAAAGTTTAATATCACCACTAGGATAAGCACCATAAAAACCTGGTACAATTATATTTCCATAAGCTAAATACGCTTCTTTAACTTTAGGTACGGTTTTATCATAATCAATTTGACCTTCATAATTAAAAATAATTAAATCTTTAGCATCAACAAATTGATATCCTATATATGAAGACATTAATTTAGCAGTTAAATATTCTCCTCTTGATACTAAATAATCTTCAGATATGCCTTTATTAAGTTCATTTTTAAGAATATCTAAATCATGTTTTATATCATAATTTATATTTAAAGATTCTTTAACACTGATAAATCTAGATTCAATCATATTCCATATATCATTATAAGGAACAGAATACTTTATATGAGCGTGTAGAATATAAAGTAAATCAGTAATCTTAGAATCCGATGATTCTCTTTTACCTAGTGCACTTACAACTACAACTTTTCTTGATGAATCCGATTTGATAATATCATAAACTTTTTTAAATTGAGTATCAGAAGATAAACTGGATCCTCCAAATTTTACAACTTTAAGCATTTAAAACACTCCCTTTTTAGTTATTATTTGAAAATAACACATCTTCCATATTATACATACCTTTTTCTTTATCAAGTAACCAACGAGCACCAGTTAGTGCACCACGTGCAAATATTTTCTTAGAAAAAGCTTCATGTTTAATTGAAATAACTTCATCTTCTCCAGCATAAATCACTTCATGTTCTCCAACAATAGTACCGCCTCTTACAGAATGTACTCCTATTTCACCAAGTGGTTCTCTTTTTTTAATACCACGTCTTCCGTAAACAAGTGGAATTTCATCATCACCTTCAATAGAATTAAGTAACATTTTAGCTGTACCAGAAGGTGAATCTATTTTCTTATTATGATGTTTTTCAATAAGTTCAACATCAAATGAATCTCTTAAAATAGGAGAAATTTCTTTTATTATTCTATTCATTAAAATAACACCAAGTGAAAAATTAGAACTAAATAATACTGGTACAATTTTTGACATTTTATTAATTAAGTCAAGTTCTTCAGCAGTATGACCTGTTGTGGCAATTACAACTGGTTTTTTATATTTTAAAACATAATTATATATTTTTTCTACATTTGTATGATGTGAAAAATCAATAATTACATCACATTCAATACCTTCTAAATTTTCATAATAATCAGGAGCAACTATTCCTGAAATTGTATCATTAGAACTAATTGACTCGGCAACTACATGGCCCATTGCTCCATATCCTACTAAACAAATTTTCATAATTATAACTCCATTTTCTCTATTTCTTTATATAATATTTCTTTTTTAGGCCCCATTTCATCAAGTGGAAGTCTTAAATGTCCCACATTAAAACCTAAATAATTCATCGCTGTTTTAACTGGAATAGGATTTGTCTCTAAGAAAAGACTATTTGCCAAATTTAAATATTTAAGTTGAAGATTTGAAGCAACTTTAACATTTCCATCTAACATATTTTGGCAAATATCATGTACTACTTTTGGTGCTATATTTGCAAGTACTGAAATAACACCTGAACCACCTAAACTCATTAAAGGAACTATTTGATCATCATTTCCTGAAAGTAAGCTAAAATCATCATTTACTAAAGTGGCTACTTTAGCAATGAATGAAATGTCACCTGAGGCCTCTTTAATTCCTTTTATATTATCAATTTTACTTAGCTCTTTAATTTCTTCAAAAGTTAAAGACATACCTGTACGAGATGGTACATTATACATAATAATTGGTATATTAACAGACTTGGCAATTTTTTTAAAATGTTTAATTACACCAGTATGATTAGCTTTATTATAATAAGGCGTAATAACTAGCAGTCCATCAGCACCAAGTGCTTCATATTTTTGAGAATATAAAATAGACATTCTAGTTGAGTTAGTACCACTTCCTACAATAACAGGAATTCTTTTATTTACTTTTTTAACAACAAATTTAATAACTTCTTCTTTTTCACATTCTGTCATAGTCGAAGCTTCTGCTGTAGTACCTAAAATAACTAAGCCATCTGTTTTATTATTTAAATGAAACTCAATTAAATTGGAAAGTACTTCATAATTAACGTTGTCGTCACAATCAAAAGGTGTGACTAAAGCTACATAAGATCCTTTAAACATAATAATCCTCCTTTTTATAGTTCATCACAAATTAATTCTTCATATGTTTGTCTTTTACAAACAAGTTGGTCTTTACAGTCACGTACAAACACAACAGCAGGTTTTAAAGCTTTATTATAATTTGAAGACATTGAATATCCATAAGCTCCGGTTGATTTAACAACAAGTAAATCACCCTCACATGCCTCAGGTAATAATGTATCTTCCATTATAATATCACCTGACTCACAACATTTACCAGCAACAGTTACCTTTTTTAAAGGATTATTTTCTTTACCTACAATAAATCCTTCATATTTGGCTTGATAAAGTGCAGGTCTAATATTATCAGTCATTCCTCCATCAATAAAATAATATTCACGATTAGGAGTTTTTTTAACCATTCCTATTTCATAAAGTGTAGTTCCTGCCTCACAAACAATTGAACGACCTGGTTCAATCATTAAATGATTAATTGACATATTTAATTCTTTTAATTTATTTTCTGTATAGTTAATTATCATTTTAGATATAATATCAGGACTTATTGGAGTATCTTCTTTAGTATATCTTGCTCCAAAACCTCCACCTAAATTTAAAGATAAAGTTTCTTCAAATCTAGACATAAAATTTAGCACTTTATCAATAGCAACGTAAAATCCTTCTATTTCAAATATTTGAGAACCAATATGAGAATGAAATCCTTCTAATTTGATATATGTAGAATTTTCAATGCCATCTAAAGTTTTCATTAATTCTTCTGATTCAATTAACATACCAAACTTTGAATCAATATGACTAGTAACTATAAATTTATGAGTATGAGCTTCAACACCTGTATTTAAACGAATTAAACAATTAACTTCTTTTTTAAGTTTATTTGATACTTCATCTATATGTTTAAAATCTTCATAAGAATCAATAACTATATGATTAACACCATGTAAAATAGCATATTCAAGCTCTGATTTTAATTTATTATTACCATGAAAGTATAAATCAGATGGATTCATTTTAGATGCAAGTGCTGTATAAATTTCACCTTGAGATACTACATCTGCTTTAAGCCCTTGTTCTTTACATAATTTATATATTTTTTTTATTGATAAAGCTTTAGATGCATAAAGTACTGATGTTTTAAATTTATTTGATATAAAATTATCTTTATATAATTTCATAGTATCTATTATCTTATTTTCATCATAAACATAAAGTGGCGTTTGATATTTTTCTTTTAAAGCATTATAGTTAATCATAAAAACCTCCAAAAAGTTAAAAAATGAAAGCAAAGAAGCTTTCATCATTAGTTATTTCTTAATAAATCTAGCTCCTCTACTATTACTAGTAGGAGTACTATAGATATTCTCTATAGTCCCATATTTTAATTATGCCTAATTAAAATATTCGGCGATGATTACCTTTTATCTATATCTTTGAATGCCTTCTCAATAGATTACTCATTTGCATCGCTACCTCTATTTCTTTAATTTGTAATTTAATAATACCATAAATAATATTTTTTTCAAGTAGTTTAGATAAATAATGGTTTGGTATTAACCAAACCATTATAATATTAATTATTTTTCAATACAAAACCACTTATAAAGTTTATCTTTAGTTTCTTTATCAGTTGCTTGCTTATCAATTGATATTTTAATTCTAGAATAATATTTTTCACCAAAATCAAACAAGTCTTCATCTTCTAAATCTAAATTAGAAAAAATTAAATCAATGAACTTAATATTCTTAATAACACATTCGATAAGCATATCGATTTGATCTTCAGATAATGTGTCTAAATTTTCTTCTTCTGTAATATAAGGTGCAAATTCTACTAATAATTTACCAATAGACGCCAAGTCAAGTTCACTAAATTTAAAGTCATATAAGAAAGCCATTTCTTCATTAGCTTCTTCACTATCTGATTCTTCCATAATCATATCAATAATCATAGTACCCATATCATCAAGTAATGATTTAGAATCTTTTGATAAGTTATCTAAAGACTTACCAATATTAATTAAACAATTACCAAGTTTAACTAAAACATCTGAACTTAATGATTCATCTTGAGCGCCATTTGAAAGTTCTTCAATAACCTCACTTAAATCAGTAAATTCTACTACTACAGTAGAAGCAACTTCAATAATTTCTCCTACTGAATCAAGTGATACTGAAACCTCTACTTCTTTTTCAATACCCTCTTCATCCGTTACAACCATTATATAAGTTGTTTTAGTAACACCATCATAAACCCAAGAAGATGAAAATTTGTATACCTTAACTATAGCACTATCATTTAATTCTTCAAGCATTGCAAGAATGTTAGTAAAAAAATCGCCATTAGTTTCATTTCCAGACGAACTTGAAATTGAACCATCATCATTTACAATTGAATTATCTAGTAAAATAATTTCTTCTTTTACATCTTCATCGTTTTGAATAATATCATTTTCATCAGTTGTTTCTTCAGAAATAGAATTAACCATATTAACCACAGTTGAAGCTGTTGATAATGCACAAACAATAGGACCTATAATAAAGATACAAATAACAAATCCTTGAATTGCTCCTATTATAGCACCAAAACCCCTTTGAAGTTTATATTGAGGTTTTGAATTTGTAGGATAAGGTTCAACATATTGCCCATTTGATGTATTATAAGGATTTCCATTAGGATTTTGATAAGGATTATCGTTATCAATTTTTCCTTCTTTTTTGACAAAAATCTTTAAAATTGGATAAACAATAATTAAAGTTAAAAACTTAAGAATAAAAAACATTATGATAAATAATAAAAATCCAATAATACCTTTTACAAGGGCAATTAACATATCTCCTAAACTGCCAAGTTCATCACCCATCGCTTCTACCATAGAATCTCCCAAAGTTTGACCATCAACTTCAATTTCAAAAATTGCATCTACAATAGGGTTTTTAACTATAAAACATAAAATTAATATACCTATTATTATACTAATTCTCAAGATAGAACGATTTTTCCCTCTAATGAAGCCCCATAATGCTCCGTTAGCAATGAAAAATAATGTAATACCTAAGATAATAAGTTCAATATAATTCATAATAACATCTCCTTCGATATATTTTAAAACAAAAAAATCTTGGAAATAAACCAAGATCTTTCAATTTTAACAGATAATTATACAACCTAGTAATTTAATAATAAAATTTAAGTTAATGGTTTATTATAATTTATTTCCTATATCTAATTAAATTATAAAATTTTTATTATTAAATTGCAATATTTTTATCACATATTTTCACATATTTTTACATAATAATTGACTTTTGTACAATATTATTAACCTTTATTTAATTAAATCTATAAATTTCTTAAATCTTTTAAGTCCTTCACTATCTGGTTTAAAAACTGAACAGTCATATAGCATATTAACAAATACAATACCTATTTCTTCTTCAAATATTTTACTAATATTATCTTTATTAAATTCATATTTATTAATAAAGCTAGATACCCATTCTTTATGTTTTTCTATACTTCCATCAAAGATAGTTGAATTATTTAAAATTCTTTCTTTAAGTAAAGATATTTCTTCTTTTAATCTTTTAGGAAGTATAGCATATCCCATTATTTCATAAAGTCCAATATTTTCTTTTTTTATATTAAAATATTGTTCATGTGGATGGAATATTCCAAGAGGGAATTTCTCAGATGTTCTATTATTTCTAAGTGCTAAATCTAAAATATATATATTCCCTTTTTTATGTAATATAGGAGTTATAGCATTATGTTCTTCGCTGTCAAATGCAATTATATTAGATTCTAAATCACTATAATTTCTCCATAAAGATAAAATATTACTTGCAAGTTCTATTAAAGATGTTTCAGCTTTACCTTCAAGTCTTAATACAGATACTGGCCAATCTAATATTTTAATATTTATATCATTAATATTTGTTTCATACAGGTGTTTAGCATTTTCTATAGGGAAATTATAAATACCTGTATGGAAATGTTCATGTTCTAGCATGCCACCACCAACAATAGGTAAATCAGCATTACATCCAATAAAATATGAAGGGAACATATTTACAAAATCAAACATAAATATAAATGTCTTTTTGTTCATCTTAAATTGCATATGATGTGCATTAAGTACAATTGAGTGTTCCTTAAAATAAGGGTATGGACTATATTGAAAATAAAATAAAGTGTCACCTAAAGTAATTGGAATAATACGATGATTTTCTCTTGCAGGATAATCAAGTCTACCTTTGTATCCAACCGATTCTTTACATAGTAAACATTTAGGATAATTAATAGACTCTACTTCTAAAATTTTTTGTTTAGTATCTTCTGTATGCTCAATTCTTGATTGATTTATAGATATAATCATATTTCCATATTTAGTTTTAGTATCAAAGAAAATGTTTTTATCAAATAAATTCTTCTTTATGTAATTTGATGATACACTTAAATTATAAAAATATTCTAAAGCAAGTTTATGATTAATATCCATTAATCTTTTAAATTCATTAACAACTAAAGATGGACGTGGTACAAATATATTCATTATTTGAGAAGAAAATATATCTTTTTCAATTTGATTATTTTCAATAATATTTTTTGATATTGCATATTCACATATTGTATCTAAAATCATATATAATGGTTCTGGAAGAGACTCTCCTTCATCTATAAAATCTATTCCTAGATAAGATATAATTCTATTAGTTACATATATTCTATCTTCTTCTTCACATAAATGTGAAGATATTGCATATTCTACAAGTGATGAAATAGCATCTGCTAAAGAATCTGTATCATAAGGTAATCTTTTTGGTCCAGAACAAGCATCAACTTCAAAGAAAGCACCATTAATACTTGTTTGTTCATAATATTTTTTTGACATATTTTCTTTAAATTCAATTAAAAAATCATTATGTACAAGTGCAATTGCACAACCTCCAAATCCTGCACCAGTCATACGAGCAGCTATACAACCTTGTTCATTAAGTGCAAGTGATACCATAGTATTTAATTCTTTACTAGACACATCATAATTTTCTACTAAAGACTTATGTGATTCATTCATACATAAAGCAAAAGTGTCAATATCTTTATTTTTTAAAGCTTCATATGTTTTAAATACTCTTTGTTCTTCCGTTACAACATGAAGAACCCTTTTATAAAGTTTTTCATCTGGTAAAATATTTTTTATCATTTCTAAATATTCTAAAGGAATTTTAGCTAAATTAATTACATTAAAATTATTCTTTATAATATCGAATGCTCTTTGACATTCTCTTACTCTTTGTTTATATTTTGTATTAACTTTTAAACTTGGTTTATTAGTTTGGCATACAACAATAGAATAATCTTGTAAATCATATGAAATATATTCATAATTTAACATATAATTATCTAAAAACAAAGCGTTCTTTTCTCTTGCAAGTGCTATAGAACATTGATCCATAATTCCAGAATTCAATCCTAAATATTCTCTTTGAGCTTTATGAGAAAGCGTGGCTAATTCAAATGGTGTCAAATTTAAATTAAATAATTCATTTAAAATATATGCAGTAAGTATTTCAATACAAGCGCCACTAGAAAGTCCAGATTGTTCAGAAATTGTAGAATAAAAATAAATATTCAAACCAAATGGAATAGCATATCCATTATCTAAAAAAGTTTTTATTACAGATTTAGGATAATTAGCATATCCATCATTTGAAGAATAATCTAGTTCATTAATTTGACAAGTGATAATTCCTTTTTCAAAATAATTATCAGAAAAAAATTGAATTTTTTTATCCTTTCTTTTAGATACTAAAGCATATATACCTAAATTAATTGCGATTGGTAAAACATGCCCACCATTATAATCAATATGTTCTCCCATTAAATTAATTCTTCCTGGTGAGAAAAATTTATATTCATAATTCTTTTTAAATAATTGTTTAAAATCTATTTCATAACTTTTCATCATAAGTATCACATCCTGTATTTATTTATATCTATTAAATTAATATTAACATTAGAAACATTACAATTATTAATTATGGTTTCATCAAAACCATTTTTAATTGTATTTATATTTAAATTTTTAAATTCAAAGTTAGAAAGTTCATATTCTTCTTTAGATTCTTTAACATTAAAATAAGTAATACATGACATATCTATATTTTCAAGTGTTATATTCTTTGCAATACTTTTTAAAATATTACATCCTTCTAAATTTAGAAATTGTACCCATGGATTAATATTTAAAAAACTAGTAACTTTTCCCTTTACATCTGATATTTTAATATATTCATATAATTGTTTAGTATCAGGACGCATTTTAAGCCATAAAAGATTTTTACCTTCTTTAACATTAATTCTTCTCATAATAATATTCTTATTATGAATAGATTCCGATCCACAAGTTAAACATCCATGACAAAATCCATAAGTACAATCTTCTATTATAATTCTTTCATTAATACCATTATCAGAGCTATTATGGGCACCAATACCCTTTCCACCTTTTAGTACAACAGAATCATCATTTACTTCTAAATAACAATCTTTTATTAAAATATCGTGACAATAATCTATATCAATAGCATCTGTAGATGGCGCTTTTATAGGAGATGAGGGTGAAGTGATTGTACAGTTTAAATATTTAATATGATCCGATTTATATAAATGTGTAGTCCAAAAGCATGAATTCTTTAAAGTTACATCACAAATTGTAATATTTGAACAATTTGATATGTATAAAAGACGTGGACGTTGTTCATCTTTATTTGTACATTTAGGATTCCATTTTCTTCTTTGCCAAAATGCACGCCATGAATCCATTCCATTACCATCTATTGTACCACTACCAAATAATTTAAAATTATCTGAATTATCTACATTTATTAAAGCATCATAATACAGGCAACTTTCTCCTTCTATTCTAGTTTTTGAAATGTTATAATCTAAAATACTATTACTGCCTAGCAAGATAGCTCCTTCTTCTAGATATAGTGATACTCCATTTTTAAAATATAAGCTTCCCGTTAAAAATGTACCCTTAGGTACAATAATTAAACCACCATCTTTATTTGCTAGATCAATAAGATTTTGAATTTCTTTTGTATATACTGTATTGGTATTAGGTTTTATATTATAATCTGTTAAAATATATTTATTTTTAAAATCATTAATATTTGGCTTTATATATTCATAAAACCATTTATCTATTTTAGTACCATCCGGAAATAATTCATCCATAAATAATCACCATCTTTTTCTTTTTTTTCCATTATATCATTAAATTTATTTTTTTAATAGAAGAAAACTTTATTAATATAAAAATACGTATCAAAAGAAGTTACAGTTCAGTCGTAAATTACAATAAATAAATTTATAATTTAATAAATCTAA
>CAZGBY010000014.1:0-32033 GCA_964524125.1 uncultured Clostridium sp. | reverse complement strand
CCTATAAAAAAATGGGCTTTTATCACTTAATTCCACTTTCTACTTGAAATTCGGCTTTTTTCTGAAAAAAGTTGAATTAAATAAAACAAATAGTATAATGAAAGTAAAAGAAGAAGGAGTGATTTAAAATGTATTGTAAAAATTGTGGAAAAGAAATAGAAGATGTATTATTTTGTCCTAATTGTGGTGCGCCACAAAAAGAAGAAAATACATCAACTCAATCTATAAATAATAATCAGGTGAATTCTAATGATACAGGAAATAATGGCTGGTTAGTTTTAGGTTTTTTCATTCCAATCATTGGTCTAATATTATATTTAATTTGGTCTGAAGAGCAACCTAAAAATGCTAAAAAAGCAGGTAAGGGTGCATTAATTGGTGCTATAGTATCAGTTGTGCTTTCTATTGTATCATCAATAATATGGGTTATTTTTTTAAGAAATTTTATTTATTATTTCTAAATTAAAAGAAGTTGGTTTATTTTTTATTTAAACCAACTTTTTAACATTATTTAGTAATTATACTTTTTCTTTTTAATTATTAAAAAGAAAATACTTACAATTGCAGCACAAATTTCTGATATAATTATAGAATACCAAATGCCACTTTCTTTTAAAAATAAAGGTAAAATAAGTACTAGACCTATTTGAAATAAAAAAGTTCTACCAAATGAAATACAAGCAGATGTTACACCATCATTAAGAGAAGTAAAAAATCCAGATGAAAATACAGATATTCCACTAAATAAAAAAGATATAGATGCGATTGAAAGTACGTGAATGGTTAGATTTAATAATTCTTCATTATAACTTACGAATATCAAAGATAAAGGACGTGCAAGTAAAATACCAAGAATTGTCATTAAAATTGAACTTATAGCAATTACAAATAAAGATTTTTTAAATATACTTTTTATTTCATCTTCACATTTAGCACCGTAATTATAACCTATAATTGGTGCCATACCAGATATATAGCCTATAAATATAGCGTAGAATATTAAACCTACATACATATAAGTGCCGTATGCTGCGACTCCAAATTCCCCATAAAACTTCATTAGTTGATAGTTAAATACAATGCTAAGTATTGACATAGCTACATTTGAAATAAATTCAGAAGATCCGTTTAAACAAGCTTGTCGTAATGCTTTAAAATCTAGATTTGTTTTTCCAAGTTTTAATAAACTAGAATTTTTTCTTGAAAAATATATTAAAGGAATTATTCCACCTAAACTTTGAGCTATTGCTGAAGCGACTGCAGCTCCTATAATTCCCCATTTAAATACTACAATAAATAGAGCATCTAAAATTATATTTGTACATCCTGATATTAAAGTTATTATTAATCCAAGTGTTTGTTTTTGAGATGTTATGATTAAAGTTTGAAATTCGTATTGTAATATATAAAGTGGTAATACAAAAAGAAGAATTCTACCATATAAAACTGATTTTTCTATCATATCACCTTTAGCACCAAGTAATATTACTAAAGGTTTTAATAGTATTATTGCTAAAATTCCTAATACAACTCCGCATATTAAAGAAATATATACTAATAAAGAAAATATTTGATTAGCTTTCTCTTTTTTACCTTCACCTAATGTTTTAGATATTAATGCAGAACCACCACTACCTATCATAAAGCCTATTGATGCTAATATCATTATCACTGGCATTACAAAATTTACAGATGAATATTCGGTTTCACCTACAAAGTTTGATACGAAAAATCCATCTACGATTCCGTAAAGAGATGTAAATATCATCATTAGAATTGGTGGCAAAGTATAAATAAAAATTTTTTTCCATGTAAAATGACCATCAATTTGCATAAATGTACCTCCTAAAATAAAAAAAGGTTATTTTAAAAAAAATAACCGAGCTCACTCGACATCTTATCGATTATATAATTACGATTATATATCCTCCGATGACTTTATATAAAATTATTAATAAAAAAAGTTTAATACACAAGTATCAAACTAAATTTCTTAAATGGAGGGCCGGGACGGATTTGAACCCCCGCATCAGGCAGTTGCAGTGCCTTGCCTTACCACTTGGCTACCAGCCCATTTATTTAAGCTCTTTTATTATATCAATTCAAAGTTGTGTTGTCAATGAAAAAAAATAAAATTTAAAAATAAAAATTTTAGACTGAAAATTTAATTTAATTTTATTAGAATAATATCTTAAAAAAGTTGTCATAATTTACCTTAAATTCTTTATATTTTTCCTCTTTTAATATATAATATATTCATATTATATTTTAAAGGATTGATACTATGGAAAGACTTGATAAAATACTTGCTCATATGAATTATGGTTCGAGAAAAGAAGTAAAAGAATATATCCGTAAAGGATATTTTATGGTTAATGGTGAAATAATAACTAATGATGATTTTAAGGTTAATCCTATTGATGATGAAATAACATTTGATGGGAGTACAGTTGATTATCAAGAATTTATTTACATAATGTTAAATAAACCACAAGATGTAATAAGTGCTACATTTGACCCAAGATATAAAACAGTAATAGATTTAATGCCAGAATATTCTAAGATGAACATCTTTCCAGTAGGAAGACTTGATATTGATACTGAAGGATTGTTATTAATAACTAATGATGGTAAATTAGCTCATAAAATGCTATCACCTAAATATCATGTTTGGAAAAAATATTATTTAAAATTTGAAGGTTGTTTTAAAGAAGAATATTTAAAAGAATTTGATAGTGGTATAATCTTAGATGACGGTTATCAAACTCTTCCATCTAAGTTTGAACTTATAAATGATAATGAAGCATATATTTATATTCACGAAGGTAAATATCATCAGGTAAAAAGAATGATGGCAGCTTTAAATATGAAAGTTACTTATTTAAAAAGGGTTTCTTTTGGTTCTTTAAATTTAGATGATAATTTAGAACTTTCAAATTATAGACTATTAACAAAAGACGAAATTAATAAATTAAAAGATATAGAAGAATAGGGATGAGTGAATTGAAACGAAAACTTGCAAAATATAAAAGACGCCTACTTGATATAGGTAAGCGTAACAGACTCATAAACTTTAAAAAAAGTGTAAGATCAACAGTTGAAATTGTACCTGATGATTTTTATAAATTATATGATGATTTTATGGAATCAAACAATTATGAATTTGCAAAATTATTTGATAATGTTAAAGATTTAGATGAAATGCTAGATGAATCAGTAGAAGGTAAACTTACTAATGCACTAGGTAAAATGGTATATTATAAAGAAAGATATACTAAAGATGAAATATTAGAAATAAAATCAAGATTTAAACCTTTAAAAACTAAAAAGTACTTTTTTTCAACTACTATTACAAATAAATTAAATAATGTATTAAATAATTTAAGTAAAAAAGGTAATTTATATTATGAAGAAAATGGCGTTAATGCTTTATTTATTTCATTTGGATTGTTATCTTATAAAGAAGAAGGTCAAGAATTTTTAGCACCACTAGCACTTGTACCTATTGAAATAACTCAAAAAAGTATTAGTGATCCATTTAAAGTAAAACCTTTAGATGATGATTTTATAGTTAATGATAATATAGTACATAAATTTAAATTAGATTATAAAATAGATCTTTCTAAACAAGAAGGTATGGAACTTAAAGATTATTTAAATTTTGTATCAAAAACTGTATCTAAATTAAAATTTAAAGTTTTAAATGAAATTTATATTGGTCTATTTTCATTTTCTAAGATTATGATGTATCAAGATTTAGTTAATAACGAGGATAAAATAATTCAAAGTAATGTAATTAAAGCTATGTCAGGTATGCCTTCTAATTTAAATGAAAATATTAAAATAGATGATTTAAATTTAGATAAAATTGAATCACAAGAAGAACAAAACCAAGTTCTAGCAGCTGACTCTAGTCAATATAAGGCTATATACTATGCTAAACAGGGTTTAAGTTTTGTACTTCAAGGACCACCAGGTACTGGTAAGAGTCAAACTATTACTAATATGTTAGCTGAACTTATTGCAAACAATAAAAAAGTTTTATTCGTATGCGAAAAAAAATCAGCATTAGAAGTAGTTTATAGAAACTTAAAAAAATGTAATTTAGATATGTATGCCTTACCTTTATTTGATACAAAAGCTAATAAAAAAGACATAGTAAAAGGTATTAATGATAATTTACAATCTGTACAAAAAAATAGAGTTAGAGTTTCTAAAAAAGCTAAAGATGATATGGCACTTGATGAAAATCTAATGTTGAAATTAGATTTATATTTAAAAGAAATGCTTAAAAAAATTAAGTCATTAAATTTAAGTATTTATGAACTTGTATCTAAAATTAGTTCATTTGATAATATTCCTCATATGGATTTTAAAATTGAAAATCCATTAAGTATTTCATCTTCTATGCTTGATGAATATTTAGAACAAATCGAGTTGTTTGCAAATGTATCTAAAAGACTTGGTGATGATCCTAAATCACATCCTTTTTACTTGTTTAGTAAAAATAAATTAACTAAAAAAGAAGAATCATATTTTAAATCATTACTAATTTCGTCTAAAGGTGTTTTAGATAAATTAATGTTAGTTATTAAAGATTTAAAGTCAACTTTTGATATAACAATAAAAGATATTAGAAATTTAGATGAAATAATTAATTTTACATCAAGCTGTATAACACTTAAAGATATTGACAAAAAATATTTAAGTATCGAAAATGCATCTAACATTTATAATGTATCAGTTCGTTTAGAAAAATTATATAAAGAAAATAAAGAAATAAAAGATTATTTAATTAAAAAATATAAATTAAGTTTCTTAGATTTAGATTCTTATGAAATATTACAAGAACTTGAAGGATATGAAAATAAAGTTAAAAGATTATTCGGTTATAAAAAACTTGATGAAATGTTAGAATCATATTTACTCACTCCAAAAAATATGAAATATGAAGAAGAACTTGAAGACATTAAAAAACTTAATAATTTAAAACAATCTTATATCGAAATAAAGAAAATAGATATGCCACTTCAAGAACATTTTTCAGAATACTATTTTGGTCAATTAACTAATTTTTATGAACTAAATAATATTTTATATGCATTGAAAATCAAAGAAGAAGGTTCTAAATCATTAGATATACCATCTTATGATGATTTACTATTAAAACTTCAAGATGCTAAAAATGAAGCTTATTTAATGTTATTAATTGAAAAGATTAATAGATTAAAACCTGAACTTGAAGAACATATAGATAAGCTTAATGATTATTTTGATTATAATTTAAAAGATGAAAATCCAATGTTATTATCAACAAAATTAAATACTTGCTATATTTATTTTGATAAGATGTATGAATATATTGAATTCATAAGTTCATATCAAAAACTTGATAAGCGTATTTCTTCATTTAAAAAAGAATGTTTAAAGTTAAATATAAAACCATCTGATTATAAAAACGCATTCTTAAAAAGATTTTATGAGCTTATTGTTGAAACTTATTTAAATGATAATTCTAAATTAGATATCTATTCAGGAGTATTTTTAAATAATCTACTTGAAAAATATCAAACAGTAGACTTAAAAATGAAAGAAATAGCTAAAGTTAAAATAAAAGAACTAGTAACAAAATCTTGGCCTGAACTTGATTCTGTAATGGCATCTAATTATGAGGTTAAAACTCTACTTCAAGAAGCTAATAAAAAACGTAAACTTAAAACATTAAGATTATTATTTAAGGAAATACCTAATATATTAATGGATTTAAAACCAATATTTATGATGTCACCATTGAGTGTAGCTACATATCTAGATAGTGATGCTTTCCATTTTGATTGTGTAATTTTTGATGAAGCTTCGCAAATAACTACTGAAAATGCAGTTGGTGCGATGTATAGAGCAGACCAAATCATAATTGTTGGTGATAATGAGCAATTACCTCCAACTTCATTCTTTGATAGTTTTGAAGAAGATGATGATGACGAAGATGATGACAGTGTACAAACTTATGAATCTATCTTAGATGAAGCTTTAACATCGCTTCCTAAGATAATGCTAAAATGGCATTATAGATCTAAGGATGAAACATTAATAGCTTTTTCAAATAAAGAAATATATCATGACTTAACTACATTTGCTAGTTCTAATATTTCAAATAATTTAGGTCTTAAATACGAATTTGTAGAAAATGGTACTTATATTCATGGAAAAAGAATAAATCAAGAAGAAGCAAAAAGAGTTGTTGAAATTGTATTTAATATAGCATCAACTCAACCTGATAAATCTTTAGGTGTTGTTACATTTAATATGGCTGAGCAAAAATATATTGAAAGATTAATTCGTCATGAGCGTCTTAAAAATCCACAATATGAAGATTTCTTCTCATATGATAAAGAAGAACAATTTTTTGTAAAAAATCTTGAATCAGTTCAAGGTGATGAAAGAGATATCATAATCTTATCTACAACATTTGGTCCTGATGAAAAAGGTAAATTATCTTTAAACTTTGGACCTATTAATAAAGATGGAGGATATAGAAGATTAAATGTAGCTATTACACGAGCTAAAGAAAGTGTTATTTTAGTTACATCTTTATCACCAGATATGTTTAATTTATCAAAAACTCAAAATAAAGGTGTTATTATGTTACATGATTATGTTGAGTTTGCGAAAAATATTAAAAATATTCAATTTAAAGAAAATAAGACAAACAATGGAATTATTAAAAGTGTATCTTCTTATTTAGAATCGAAAGGATTTAAAACAGTTAAAAATATTGGATATTCTGGATATAAAATAGATTTAGCTATACTAGATCCGAATGATGAAAATAAGGTAATTCTTGGTATATTGACTGATGGAGATAATTATCAAATGCTAAATACTATCAAAGATAGAAATGCTTTAATTGATAATGTACTAAAACTAAGAGGTTGGTCTTTATATCATATTTGGAGTTTACCTTATTTTAAAAATAAAGATTTATATCATAATGAAATTTTGGATATCCTTACAAAAAATAAAGAAGAAAATTATACAGAAGAAGATGATTCTTTATATCATGAACAAGATAATTTAGAATCAGAAACTATTGAATCTTTATTTATGATATATCCAAATACAAATGAAATTATTGAAGAGGCTTTAAAATTAAAGTCTAAAGAAGACGCTATATTAGATGTAATTTATAAATTATCACCTATAAAAATAAATGATTTAAAGAAATTAATATTACCATTTTATGGTAAAAATAGATTATCTTTAACTCTTGAAGCTGAAATGGAAAAAGATATAGAAGATATCTTGTTTGAAAATAATCTTCATAAAGTTATAGGTTTTATTCTAAAACCTCAAGATTTATATTCAGTTTCATTCCGTAGATATGATAAAGACTTAAATTATTATCCGAAAATTGACTCTATTTATGTAGAAGAGTTAGAAGATGGTTTAAAAAGAGTTATCAAAAAGGTAAAAACTACTTCTAAAAAAATATTATATTCTGAATTTAATATACTTGTGGGATATCCTAAAGGTTCTAGTCAAACTAAAGTTATATTTGATAGAATTATTGATATTTTAATCGAAAAAGGTGTTATTAAAGAAGAAAATGGTATTATTGATTTTATAGAAGAATTTTAATTGTTAATATATTAATTATTTATAATGAATAATTATTTACAATAATATACGTTTATGATATTATTGTTTCAGTTTAAAAATACCTTAAACAAGTATTATAAAACAAAAATATTGTGTTTTAGGAGAAAAAAATGGCACGTACTTTAGTTGAACTTAAGAAGATTAAAAAGACATATGGAGATAATGTAATCTTAGAAGATTTTGATATGTCTATAAATGAAAATGAATTTGTTACACTACTTGGTCCTTCAGGGTGTGGTAAAACCACATCCTTAAGGATTATTGGTGGATTTGAGACTATGCAAGAAGGCGAATTATTACTTGATGGAGAAGAAATAGGACATCTACCTAGTCATAAGCGTCCGATTAATACTGTATTTCAAAGATATGCATTATTTCCACATTTAAATATTTATGATAATGTAGCATTTGGTTTAAGAAATAATGTATATTCAAATGTCTATGATATTGGTGTTATGGATATGATGGAAGAATATGGTTTTGATGAAGAAGAAATTGAAAATGTTGTAAAATATCTTTCTAAATTTAATAAACCAAAAGAAGTATTAAACGCGGCTATAAATTATTTTAAAGATTTATCTGTAACTGAAAGTATTAAAGAAGAAATATCATTAATATCTAAAGAACAAAGAAAAGCTTTAAACTATAAAGAATTATTAAATGAACTTTTAATAAAACATGATATAAACATTACTTTAAAAGGAAATAATTTTAAAGAAACTGTTAAATATATGATAGAAGATTGTTCTTCAATTGATATTTATCAAAAAATGTTAAGTCGTATTTCTAAACGTTCATTTAAAGAAGAGATAATAGAACGTGAAGTTACTAAAGCTTTAAAACTTGTTAATTTAACAGGTTATGAAAAAAGAAAGATTCATCAACTTTCTGGTGGTCAGATGCAAAGAATTGCGATTGCACGAGCAATTGTAAACAAACCAAGAATCTTACTGCTAGATGAACCTCTTTCTGCACTTGATTTAAAACTAAGAAAGAAAATGCGTCTTGAACTTAGAGAACTTCAACAAAAACTTGGCATTACATTTATTTTTGTAACTCATGATCAAGAAGAAGCTATGGTTATGTCTGATACTGTAGTTGTTATGAACTCAGGTAAAATTCAACAAATTGGTAGACCTGAAGATATTTATAATACTCCTACAAATAAGTTTGTGGCTACATTTATTGGAGATGCTAATATCATACCAGCTATTTATTCCGATAAAAGAAGACTTACTATGTTAAATAAAACATTTAAAGTATCATCTCTTGATTTAGAACCTGGTGATAAGGTATATATTATTGTAGAAAAAGAAGACTTTGATATTGTACCTTTAGAATCTGCTAAGATTAAAGGTATTGTTAAATCTATTAAATTCCATGTTAGTGAATATATAATGGAAGTAGATATTGCAGGCGCTATAATTAAAGTTGAATCTGAAGATAAATTTAATGTGGGTGAAGAAATAGGATTTAATGTATTCCCTAATAATATTTATGTTGAATCTATTACAGAGAAAAAAGAAAAAATACTTGCAAATTATGATGGTGCAAATATATTAGAAGGAATATATGAAGGAGATAAAGTATTTAATTTCTTAGGTGCTTCATTTGATACATATATTACTACTTTTGAAGTAGGAGAAACTGTAAATGCTGTAATTAGACCTGAAGATTTTGATTTAGTACTTGATGATCCTGATAGTGCTATTTTACAAGGTGTTGTGACTAAATCTGTTTTTACAGGTATTCATTTTGAAATGAATGTTTTATGTGAAGGTATTAATTTAATAGTTGAAGATTACCAAAATGTTGAAGTCGGACAACGTATAGGTCTTAAAATTGATTCATATGAAATACATATGATGAAACAAGAGGATTAAAGTGAAAAGATTTAAAAAGTTTTCAATACCATATTTTATATGGCTTACATTACTTGTTGTATTACCACTTGCAATAATGTTTATATTAACATTCTTTAAATCCGACGGTATAAGATTTGATAATGCTTATCTTACTTTAAAGAATTATAAAGAATTAACTGATATAGCTTATTGGGAAGCTTTATGGAATTCTTTAGTTATTGCATTTTGGACTACAATTATAAGTTTACTTATAGGTTATCCTGTTGCTTATTTTATTTCATTTTCTAATTTTAAACATAAAATGATTATTCTACTTTGTATGATTTTACCAATGTGGTGTAATTCAATGCTTAGAATTTTATCTTGGTATAAATTATTTTCATCTGATATGCTAATAGGACTTAATTTAATTGGAAGTAAAGGTGCGGTTATTTTTGTTAGTGTAACTACATACTTACCATTTATGATATTCCCTATATATACTATTTTAGAAAAGTTAGATAGATCACTTATAGAAGCGTCTTCTGATTTAGGTCTTCAAAAATGGAAAACATTTATAAAAGTAACAATTCCATTATCTATTGATGGTGTAATTTCTGGTATGATTATGGTATTTTTACCATCGGCTACTGGTTTTGCAATATCAGCTATTATTGGTGATGGTAAAGTTAATATGATAGGTAATATTATCGAAAATATGTTTAAAACAGCTAATAATTATAATTTGGGTTCATTACTATCTATTTTTGTAACTATAATAATTGTAATAATCTTATTAGTTTTAGGAAAAGCTAAAAAGGAGGATACTCTTATATGATAGAAAATACTGGATTTAAAAAATATGGACCTATAATTTTTAAAGTATCTTTTGTAGTACTTGCGATGTTGTTAATGTATATTCCTGTTTTTATAATTATTTATCAATCATTTAATTCAGATGCTAACGCTATGAAGAGTCTTCATTTTGGTTCATTTACATTATCTAATTATAAAGAAATATTTACAAATGCTAAGTTGTATAGGAATATATTAGATTCACTTTTAGTATCTTTATGGGCAACTTTAATATCAACTGTATTAGGCCTTTTTTCATCAATAGGTATTAATGCACTTTCTGGTCGAGCTAAAAAGGTTATGAATTTTTTAAATGAAATGCCTATGATGCAATCAGAAATAGTTACAGGTGTATCAATAATGATTATATTTTCATTATTACTTCCAATTATTCCTCAAGTATTTGGATTCCCTACAATGTTAATAGCTCATATATTTTTTACAACACCTTATGTAATTATGATGATATTACCTAAACTACAACAAACGGATGAATCTTTATTTGAAGCAGCACAAGATTTAGGATGTTCTCCAATGAAGAGTTTGTTTAAGGTAATTATACCTTCACTTCAAACTGCCATTGCTACAGGTGCATTACTAGCATTTACATTATCTATTGATGATTTTGTAATATCATATTTTACTCAAGGAAATGGATTTTATAATTTCTCAAATTATGTATATAATTCTTATACTAAGAAGAACTTCTCAGCAGGTGCCTATGCTTATAATGCATTACTTACTTTAATAACACTTAGTGTTGTGCTTATTATATCAATTAGATTAAATAAAAAAGGAAAGAAGAAAATGGTGAAGTAATTATGAAAAAAGTTATAATAATTTTTACATCAATTATATTATTTACTATTCTTTCTTTGATTATATTAAATACTGGTTCAAGTTCTAATTCATTATATTTACTTAATTGGGGTGAATATATTGACTCTGAATTGCTTACTAAATTTGAAGAAGAATATAATGTAACTATAGTAGAAGAAACAGTTACATCTTCTGAAACTATGTACCAAAAAATCACATCTAAAACTACTTCATATGATGTAGCTATACCAGGAGATTATATGGTTAAAAAACTATATGATGAAGATATGTTATATCCTCTTGATGTTACAAATGATAAATATAATAATTTGTTAAATTATGAAGATATGTTTACTGATTCTTTAACTAATTTAAGAAAAGAAAATATGCCAGAAACTATAAAGTATTCAATGCCTTATTTTTGGGGTGCATATTCTATTATTTATTCTACTTTAAATGAAGAAGTAGAAAATGTAGTTAAAGAAAATGGTTTTAATGCATTATTTGATAAAACCTTATATGATTCATCAGTAAAAACTGGAATGTATTCAACAGCACGTTGGGCTATATCTTCATATTTAATTAGTCAGAATCTAGATCCTAATTTAGAAGAATTTGATGAAACAAAAGTTTCATCTGATATTAAAGCATCATCATTTGATGTATGGGGAGATGACCAATTAAAGCGTAAAGTCGCAACTGGTACATTAGATTTATGTTTTACTCAACTTGGTGATTTTTTTGATGCTTTATATCTTGCACTTAATGAAGGCCTTGATAAGGAAAGTGCCTTATCAGGACTTGAGGGATTAAATTTCAATGTATATGTACCAGATACTACAATTGCGTTTTTTGATTCCATGGTTATTCCTAAAACTTCTAAAAATCAAGAACTTGCAAATACATTTATAAACTTTATGCTAGATACGAATAATGCTTATCAAAATGCTAAAGCAATTGGATATTCTCCAACACTTAAAAGTGTAGTTAATAAATTTGAAGAAAATTCATCTGATTTATACTATGAAGATGAAAATGATTCATCAAGAAATGTAACTATAAAAAATTTATGTGATACTTATAAATATTATTTAGATCCACTTTGTAGTTCTTCTAAAGTATATTTACTAGAAGCCAAGGATTCTAACTATATGACTTTGTGCGAAACAATCATAAATCAAGCTAAATCTAATGTAGCTACATCTAATAATAGTGGTACAGTATTATGCATTACTTTTCTATCAGTTTGTGTTGTTGGTATTGCAAGTTATATTACATATTCACAAGTAAGGAAAAAGAAATCTCATGGACACAACAAGTTATATAAATAAGAAATTTTCTGAGGCATCCATTTTTTTAAAAGATAATATTGGATATAAAGTACATTATTTTGAATCAGATATATTTAAATTATTTACTAAATTTGGATATGTTGAAGTTCTAACACTTGATGAAGCTCCTAATTATTTACCTTCTAAGGGGTATGATTTTTCAAGTATAAAAGAATTTACTTTAGGATTTATTACTGAAGAAAAGTATAAGATATATGCAATAAGAATGTCTTGTCATTTCAATTTATTTGTTGTATCTTATAATAACTATAATAATCCTATTAATTATTATAGTGTTACTATAAATGATGAAACTTTAAATATTTGTTATATATTAGAAATCATGACAAAGAATAATATTAATTAACAATGATACTTCTAGTGTTCGCTAGAAGTATTTTACTTATATTACAAAAATTAAATTTTATTAAATGTAAAATATAGTTTTCCTAATGTAACCATTCTTAAAGTATGATATAATTAATTGATAATTATTGATATTTAAATCATAGAAAGGAGAATACTTATGGCATCTATTTATGATATAACAGGAGATAAGTTTTTTACTCCACTAGCTAGTAAAAATAGAAAGATTTATTTAGATACAATTTTATTTTTACATAAAACTATAAATGAATTGTTTGAATCTAATGATAATGATAAAAGTAGAATTATTAATCTTTTAACTGAACATTTAAATAACATGGTATCTATAAATTTATATAATGATGAAACTAATTTAGAATTAGAAGAAGAATTAGATAATTATTCAAAAGCTATGTTACTAGTTAATAAACTAGAAGATTATGGTTGGTTATCTGAAGAAGCTATTGGTAATGGTACAAGAATCTTAGATTTTAATGATTATAGTTATGACTTTATTGAATTAATAAATAAAATATCAGAAAATAATAAAACACGCTATACAAGTTATGTAAAAACCATTAAAAATGCAATTAATAATTTTGATTATTCTAAAACAGATGATTTAAAGATTATTGATGAAGCTTTAAGTAATTTTATAGTTGCTCTTAGAGGGTTAAGATCAAGTATTCAAAGATATTATAAGAATATTACTAAAAATAAAGATATTTTAACTTTAGAATTATTACTTGATGAATTTACAGGAGAATATAAGGAATATTTCTTTGATTCTTCTTATCTTGATTTAAAAATAAGAGATAATGTTGATTCTGAACTTCCTAAAATAGAAGAACAATTAATTAAAATATTTTCTGATTACCTTAATATGGAAAAATTATATGATGCTAAAATGAAAGAAAAAGATTTTCAAACATATGATTTAGCATTAAGTGAAATAGATAAGATACAAAAAAGAATTATTAATAATATAAAAACAATACCATCAATTATAGAAATGATTGATAGTAAAAATGAAAAATATGTTACTAGAACAATTAGCGTTATTATTCATTTAATTAGTCGTGGTAAAGATATTGAAGGAATTTTACATAGATTGATTGATTACGTAAAGGATGAGGATATTGAAGATAATCTAATTCCATTATTTGATATGACTCATTATTCTTTTAAATTTTTATATAAACCTAGAGCTAAAAATGAAAAGATAATCCCTAAAATGATGGATGTATCAGCAGATATTTCAAATGATGTTAAATTTATGAAATTAAAACTATTACAAGAAGAAACAAAGTATAATATTCACGCAATTAATGATTTTGTAGCTAACTTTTTAAAAGATAAAGAACAAAGGAGAATATCTGAATTAGAATTATCATCTAAATACGAATTTATTATGATGATATCAATTATGATTTATTCAAAAATGCCTAAAGCATTATATGACATTGATTTATTAAATGATAAGATAAATAAAAATAACATTACATTTAATGATTTTATTATTAAAAAGAAAGGAAGATAAATATGACTAATAATGATAGTATAAGATTTAATAATCTTTATTGTGAATTAAAAGAAAAAGAAAAAGATATATTTCAAACTATAACAATGAAAATGTTAAAAGTAAATTTTCTTTTAAGAAAAGTAGATAACGATAAATATGTATTTATACTTCAACATAAAGAATTATTTGAATTATTTTTTGAATATTTAAATTTTAGCTTTATGATTAAAGAAGATAAAGAATTAGCTTATATAAAATCAAATGATGATTCACTTGTAACAAGACTAAAAAAGAATGAAACTTTGTGTTTATTAATTTTAAGATTATTATATCAACAAAAATTAGAAGAGGTTAGTTTGTCTTCTTATATAGAAATAACTGTTAAAGAATTACAAGATCAATTATTTGCAGTTGACTTTGAAAAACAATCAAATGATAGAGTTAAAAAATCTAAATTAAATGAGATGCTTATAACATTTAAACAACATAATATTATATATTATAAAGATGATTTGGCATTTGATAATACTATAATAGAAATATATCCTTCTATTGAAGTAGCGATGGATTTTAATAAAATGGAAGAAATATTAAATAGATTAGATCTTATAAAAGGAGGCTTTACTGATGATTAAACTTACTAAAGTTGTATTAATTAATTGGATGTACTTTAAAAAAGTTACTTTACCTATTCAAGGTAATTGTGCTATTGTAGGAGAAAATGGTTCTGGTAAATCTACTATTATTGATGCGATTCAAATGTTATTATTAGGTAATAAAGCTTCAAAGTTTAATGCTAGTGCTAATGCTGAAAAAAGAACTTTAGAATCTTATGTTAGAGGAGCTGTAAATACTGAAGAAAAAGAATTTTTAAGAGATGGAGATGTAATTACCTATTTAGCTTTAGAAGTTGAAGTAAATGGTGATAAGAAGATTTTTGGTATTAATATTAATTATAGATATGCTAGAAGTGATTTATCAGATCCTAAATATTTTTATTTAGAAAATATTGAACTTACTGATGATATTTTTGTAAAAGATAATTATCCTAAGTCAATAGATGATTTTTATAAAGAATACCATCCTGAGAGTATTAATACATTGTTAGGATATCAAAATAAAATTAAAGATGTTTTAGGAATAAAGGATTCAAAAAAATATTTCCATATTTTATCTCATGCTATAGGTATTAAAAATATAAAAAAATGTAATGATTTTGTTAATGACTTTGTTTTAGAAGAAAAAACAATTGAAATTGAAGCTATTAAGAATAATATTCGAGATATGGAAAGACTTAATAAGACTTTAGAATCAGAAAATACAAAGTTAGAAACTCTAAAAGAAATTGTTGATTTAGGAAATAATATTAGTAATGATGTTACAGTAAAGAATGAATATGAAATCAAACAAAAGCTAGTTGAGACTATTTTAAAAGAAAATGAAATAAATGTTTTAGAAAAAAATAACAATGAGTTACAAGAAAAATATAATAGTGTTGAGGTTCAAAGGGAATATTTAAAAAAACAAATAAGTAAATTAGATGATGAGGTAAAAGAATTAACATTTAAATTAAGAGATATATCTCCAGATTTAGAATATAAAAGAAAAGAACTTAAATCGTGTTGTGATGCATATGATTTGACTCAATATAATCTTAATAGTTTTAAAGCATTATGTGAACAAAACTTAATTAATATAAAAAAGTCAATGAAATATAAAATTAAATCACTTGATAATCTATATGACTATTTATTAATCGATGATAAAACTTCATTAGAAACGAAAAATAATTTTAAAAATGTAGATGATGATATTAATAATTTATTAATTACTAAAAATCAACTTAAAAATGACATTTTAACTAAAATAAGTGATAAAAAAGATGAAATGTCACGACTTAATTTGGTTATTAAGAATTTAAAAGAAAATAAATTTACTTATAATCCTAAAATAGAAGAATTTAAAAATAAATTAAAATCTTCTTTAGAAAATAAGTATCATGAAGAAGTTGAAGTTAAGTATTTATGTGAATATCTAGAAATTGCTGATGAAAATAAAGAATGGCAAAATGCGATTGAAGGTTATTTAAATACTCAAAGATTTTATATAGTAGTACCAAATAAATATTATAAAGATGCTATAAGGATTTATCATTCTGAAAAGGAATTCTATCTAACAAGAATTATTAATGGTAATAAAATCCCTGATTTTGAATGTGAAGAAAATACATTAAGTAATTTTATTTCATCTAATAATTTAATAGCTTTAAATTATACAAGATTTATTTTAAATAAAGTTAAATGTGCTAAAGATATTTATGATCTTGAAAATTATGATGTGGCTGTAACTAAAGATTGTATGCATTATCAAAACTATAGTCTTGGTCGCTTAAATAAAAAGGCTTCAACAAATTTATTTATAGGTCAAAATGGTATTAAGACTCAACTTGAATTACGTCAAGAAGAATATAAAAAGCTTGAAGAAGAAGCTAATAATATTAAAAATGATCTTATAAAATGTAATAATGAAATAACTGAAATTGCAAATTTACAATACTTCTTAAGAAAAGCATTAGAGGATGATAAATATATTTCATCTATAGATGAGTCAATAAAATTATTTAATGAAATTGCAAATTTAGAAAGACAAATAAAGTTTTATGAATCTAATCCTGAATATATAGAAATAAGTGCTAAAATTAGCGCTTTAGAAAAAGATATTGAAGTACTTAAAGTAGATTTTGTTAAAAAAGAAGATGAATTACGTATTTTAAATACAAATATCAGTATAAATGAAAAGTTGATTAATGATTATAAAATAGTAATTGAAAATATAAAGTATGAACTATCTTCTTATGATGAATTCTTGATTATTAATTTTAAAAATGAATTATTAAAAAGTAAGGTTTCTATATCTTATTCAAAAGAATTGAAAAATGAAATTATAAAGTTAAATATAAAAATAGAGAAAGCTAAAGGTAATCTTGAATCATTAATGAAGACGGCTAGAAATGATTATAGTATTAATGCAGAACCAACATATGATAATGTTTTTAAATTTAATGAAGAATTAAATAAAATAAATTCATCAATTTTTAAATATCAAGAAAAATTGTTAGATATGCAAAAGAATAGTACTAAATTATTTTTTAGTGAATACTTATCTAAATTATATAATTCAATTGAAAAAGCCAAAACTGATATTGATAATTTAAATAATAGTTTAGTTAAATTTAAATTTGGAAATGACTATTATAAAATTACATATGAAATTACTGATGATCCTAATTTGAAAAGTATTTATGAATATGCTTTAAAATATAATACTGATGAGTCAGATAGAGGAATATTTATTGATAGAGATGAACAAGATAAAGCTAGAAATAATATTCAAAATATTTTATATGAGTATATGTATTCAACTGATATTAACTTAAATAATATGATTGTAGATTATCGTAATTATTTAAAATTTGATGTTTTAGTATATACTTCAAATAGTAAGAAAAGCTTAAATAAAGTTCTTCAAACTCAATCTGGTGGAGAAGGACAAGTTCCATTCTATATTTTATCTGGTATTGCATTCCAACAAACTCTTGATTTTAAGAGAAATAAAGATTCTTTAGGAATTGTATTATATGATGAAGCATTCGAAAAGATGGATAGTCAAAGAATTGAAGCTATGTTAAATTATTATAAAGATGAATTGAATATACAACTTATCTTAGCTGCACCTGGTAAACTTGATTCTTTAGTTTATAATGTTGAAACTATTCTTGCGGTTATTAGAGAAGGCGAAACTGCGGTTGTAACTAATTTTGATTATAAAAAGTAAGTGGTAATAATATGAGTTATGATGAAACAATACTAAATGATTTAATAAATATCTATGAAAAACGTGATGCAAATTCTTCTAATTTTAAAAAGAAAATAAAATTAAAATTAACTAAAGAAAAATATAGTAAATATTTTTTAGATGTATCGGGATATGATGAGGCTATTGATAGGCTTTTAAAAAAGGATTTTATAAGTGTTAAAAAGATTCCTCATGATACAGTTATAGATTCTATTATATTGAATATTGATAAAGTAGAATCTATAAAAGAAGAACTTAATTTTGAGGAAGATGTATCTTCTTTTAGGAAAAGACTTTTAAATGAATTATCTAAATATAATGATGATGTCATTGTTAAATTTAAAAATAATATTGAAAAGAAATTAGAAGAAGGAAAAGGAATTAAAACATATTTAAATGATGATTATATAGATTCTATAAAAGCTGTTCATTATATGGAAAATTTAAAGAATGATATTTTTATAAGAAATGCAAGTAATTATCTTTATAACGATTCGAAAAAACTTTCTCATTTAAAATCTACAATTAATTCGATATATGGTTTAGAAGATTCTTTTAAAGAAAAAGGAATTATTAGTTTACCCCAATATCTTTATATTAAAGGTGAAGGTATAGTGTATTTAAATGAGGAAACTATTAATTTAACTAAATTAAATTCGTCTATTGGTATTCCTATAAATGATATTGATAAAATTAAATTTGAAAATATTTCTTCAGTTACAACAATAGAAAATTTAACAACGTTTTATGATTTTCAAGGGAAAGGCCTTATAGTATATTTAGGTGGCTTTTCTACAAGAAGTCAAATGAATGTATTATTTAAATTAAAAAAAGTTTGTAATGAATTTTATCATTTTGGGGATATTGATTTTGGTGGTTATACAATTTTAAATAATTTAATTGAAACATTGGATATTGATATTAAGACTATAAAAATGGACTTAGAAACTTTAAAATCAAATATTAGATATGCTCAAACTTTTGATGATAATAAATATATAGATAAGTTGAAATCCTTATTAAATAAACCTAATTTAAAACAATATTATGATGTTATTGAGTATATGATTGAAAAGCATATTTGGTTAGAACAAGAAAGTTTTTATAATATTTAATTTATATAAGATTATTATGATAATTTATTAATCTAGGAAGAAGAAAAGTATTTATGCAAGAAGATAAACTAAGAAGTCTTATAGATAGATATTCTAAAACTAATCTGGAAAATTATTATGATTTTGAATATTATTTTAGCACAAAGTTATAAGATTGTATCTTTTAATTTAGATGAAACTATAAAATACTTAGATTCTATTAGTTTGGAAGATATATTTTATATTAGTTCTATATTTGATGATTTAAGTAAACCCTTTAAATCTAAAGAATTTATTGAATGTATGGAAAGAAATGCTACAAAAAACTATTGAATATTGAAATTTAATTGACTAAATTGTGTTATATGGTTATAGTAATAATATAATTTTAGTATATAATTTTAGGAGGTGTTTTTTCGATGAATATACGTCCGTCTGCAGCGATTAGACAAAATTACAATGAAATTGCTGATTTTTGTAAGAAAACTTTAGAACCAGTATTCTTGACTAAAAATGGTGAAGGTGATTTAGTCGTAATGGATTTAGAAACATATAATCGCCGTAAAAATGTTGAAATTAAGAGAAGAATTACTTGCTGTTGAAGAAGATAAGTTAAATGGTAGAAAAGAATATTCTATAGAGGAATTTGCTGATTATCTTACCAATTTAATTAGGAGGAATTAAAAATGAAATGTCCAAAGTGTAATTCAAAAATAAACGTTTTTGTTGATGGAAGAAATAATATAGTTAAATGTGAAAAATGTGATTATGAGGTTGTGACAACATATACAGAACCTATAAAATTAGATAATAAAAAATATAAGATAACTATTTTAGATAATGAATACACATTAGAGCAAACAAGAATATTTTCAAAGATTTTTGGTTTTAATTATATTGAAGGAAAAAGAAAATTGTGTATTGGAAACTATACTTTTGAAGGATTTGCTGAAGATATATTACAAAAAAAGAGTGCTTTAGAGTGCGTTAATATTAATTATAAGATAGTTCCAAATTTTAATTATTAAAATTTTTTAGATTTTTTAAATATTTAGAGTTATTATTGTTTAAATTAATAATATTAGTTGTAATAAGGTTTTATAGTTAATTGTAAAGATATTAATAATTAAGAATTTACTCATATAAAAATTAGTATTTAAAGTAAAATAAATAATTTGATTTACTAACATAATGTTGGTTATTTTTATAATAGTTTTTCTATTATTAATAATACTTTAAATATTTGTTATATATTATAAATTATGAAAAAATAATATTAAATAATATTGATACTTCTAGTGTTCGCTAGAAGTATTTTAATGTTTTATAAAAAATATATAACAAAATTAAAAAAATGGGTTTATAATATAAATATAAGGGAGGTAAGTAATTTATGTCAAATATTATAGAAATATCAAATTTATCTAAATCATATAAAGATATAAAAGCCGTATCAAATTTATCATTTAAAGTAAAAGAAGGAGAATTCTTTTCATTTTTAGGTATAAATGGTGCAGGTAAAAGTACAACTATATCAATTATGTGTGGGCAATTATCATTTGATAGTGGTACTGTTATCATTGATAATGAAAATATCAAAAGTAGAAACTCAATCGCAACTAAAATTGGAGTTGTATTTCAAGAATCATACTTAGATAAAGAACTTACAGTTATTGATAATTTAAGATATAGAGCCTCATTATATAATATATATGGTGATAAATTTAATGAAAGATTAAATTATCTATCAGATTTATTTTTACTTAATGATATTTTAAATAAAAACTTAAAATCATTATCAGGAGGTCAAAAAAGAAGAGTAGATATAGTACGTGCATTAATTCATAATCCTAAAATTTTAATATTAGATGAACCAACGACAGGTCTAGATCCACATACTAGAAAACTAGTTTGGGAAAATCTTCATAAAATGAGACGTGATACTAATTTAACAATATTTTTAACTACTCATTATATGGAAGAAGTTGAAGGTGCTGATTATGTTGTAATTTTAGATAAGGGTCATATTGTATGTAGTGGTTCTCCATATAAACTAAAAAATAATTATGCATATGATTATTTAAATATTTATAATAAAAAAGAAGAAGGTATTAAGAAACTCAAATTGCCTTATATTCCTATTAATAATGGTTATAAATTAAAAATAGATGATGTTTCTAAAGTTAAGGATATTATGTTAAATAATCAAGAATTATTTGATGATTTTGAAGTTATTAAAGGTACAATGGATGATGTATTTTTAAATGTAACTGGTACATCTTTAGGTGGTGAATAAAATGAAAACACTTATTTATTTAGTTAAAAGAAATGTTAAATTATTTTTTAAAGATAAAGGTATGTTTATATCTTCTATGATAACTCCTTTAATATTAATCTTATTATATGTTACTTTCTTAGCAAAAATATATGAAGGTTCTATCTTAGACGCATTACCAGAAGGTATAACAATAGACGATAAATTAATAAATGGATTTGTAGGTGGATGGTTATTTTCAAGTTTACTTGCAGTATGTTGTGTTACAATTTCTTTTTGTTCTAATTTACTTATGATACAAGATAAACATCAAAATATAATTAAAGATTTTAATGTAACACCTGTTAAAAATCATATATTATCACTAGGATATTTTATATCTTCTTGTATTGTAACTTTAATAATATGTTATATTGCAATGATTATAGGATTTATATATTTAGCTTTTGTAGGTTGGTATTTATCTTTCTTAGATGTTATATTAATTATTCTAGAAGTTTTAATATTAACTTTATTTGGTACTGCACTTTCATCAATAATTAACTTTTTCTTAAAAACTCAAGGACAAATGTCTGCGGTAGGTACAACTGTAAGTTGTACTTATGGATTCATTTGCGGAGCTTATATGCCTATAGCACAGTTTTCAACAGCTATTCAAAAAATATTAATGATACTACCTGGAACTTATGGTACTTCAATGATACATAATCAATATTTAAATGGTGTTTGTAAAGAAATGTCAGATGTTTATGGAATTGATATGATAAGTGGTATAAAAGAAGCTTTTGATTTAAAACTTATAGTATTTGGTAATAATGTAACAAATAGTATGAGTTTTATAGTAATCACTTTAACTACTGTTTTATTAATTGGTATTTATATTATGATTAATGTTAAATTTAATAAGCATAAATTAGGTGGTTATGAAAATAGTAAATAATAGTAATTTATCATATTAAAGAAAGTCTTGAAATAATGTATTAATATTTAATTGGTATCTAAGATAGAAACTTTATATTAAATTGGTATCTAAGATAGCAACCATACTTTTTCATTAAAATTATTGTGTTAAAATGCAATTGTCAAGTGACAAGACAATTGTAAAGAGTTTAATATATGCTTAAACTCTTAATAATACAATAGATTGAGGTGAAAAAATGAATGGGCTTTATAAAATGGTTATTTGGAAGTAAAGAAAAAATATCAAATAAGACTTTAGAACATTCATCAAAAGGTGAATTTACTAAAAATTCTAATCGTTTAAAAAGTGGAGGTCATGGACAAGAGAACATAGATTATTTAGACAAAAATAATGTTGAATATAATATTGTAAAAGAATATATAAATGGTGTTCGAGTTGGTAATGTTCCTAATCATTATAAAAAGGCTAAAACATCAGGAACAAACCAATCATGGTTTCCTAAAAATTGGGATCGAAAAAAAATTAAACATGCTGGACAGGTAGTTTCACGAGGTGAAAAGAAACCAGATGGTGTCGTTAAAGTGGGCCATTATGACAATGTAAATATTGGTATAATGAGAACTAATGGAAAAATTGCAACAATTTTTCCAATGAATATTCAAAAAGATAAGAAAGGAAAAATTATAAATGGACGTAAAAAAAATAAAAGAACTAATTCAAGAAAGAAATGAAATGGATCCTCAACTTGATATTCCTGCAAGTCAAAATCAAGAAAAATTATTAGAAATATTTAAAATAAATTTAGATGAAAGTATTGAATTTTTAGATTCGTGTTCATCTGAGGAATTATATTGGATTTCAGAATTGTTCGAAGAGTTAAGTGAACACTTTAAGTCAAAAGAATTAATTGATTGTATGGAAAGAAATGCTAAAAGAACTGGTGTGGATTGTTCTATGGATATTAAATATGCTAAAGATGCATTAAATTATTAATAAAATTGTATTATTATAAATATGTTTTTATATTTAGGAGAATTTAATTTTTATATGTAGAATATTTTGAAGACTAAGTATGGGAAGTGAAATCCATGATCGAAAAAAACTAAAAGAATTAATAAATAGATATGATAAAGCTGATCCACAAAACGATTTCGAATCTGAGTATTTTTGGAAAGAAAGTTTTACAATATTATCTATTGACTTAAATGAAACTATGAAGTATTTAGATAAAATCAATGCCAATGATATATTTTACATGAGTTCTATTTTTGATTATTTAAGTGAACACTTTAAATCAAAAGAACTTGTTGAATGTATGGAACGAAATGCCAAAAGAACAGGTGTTGATTGCTTTGTGAGTATTGAATATGCCAAAATTAATTTGTCATAAATTAATAAAGAAATAAAAAAAGATTGTCACTTGACTTATTTCTTTAAAATTATATTATAAGATGTAAAAATGATGTTTTATAAGTATATTATCATTATTACATTTTTTATTTAGTATTATAGAATTTATTTTAATTTCAAAGAAAATTCAGAATATAAAATGGTATATAAAAAATATGGTGAAGATGAGATAGAACTATTTCCTGATGATTATATTATTTAAAATAATTATAATAATTGTAATTTTAATAAATAGTAATATTTTATTTAATTGGTATCTAAGAAAGAAACTTTATATTTAAATGGTATCTAAGATGGCAACCATACTTTTTCATTAAAATTATTGTGTTAAAATGCAATTGTCAAGTGACAAGACAATTGTAAAGAGTTTAATATATGCTTAAACTCTTAATAATACAATAGATTGAGGTGAAAAAATGAATGGGCTTTATAAAATGGTTATTTGGAAGTAAAGAAAAAATATCAAATAAGACTTTAGAACATTCATCAAAAGGTGAATTTACTAAAAACTCTAATCGTTTAATAAGTGGAGGCCATGGACAAGAGAACATAGATTATATGAATGAAAACAATATTGAATATAATATTGTAAAAGAATATAATAATGGAGTTCGTGTTGGTAATGTTCCAAAGCATATTAGTCGACATAAACAAAGAGGTATAAATCAATCTTGGTTTCCTAAAAAATGGGATAGAAATAAAATAAAGAAAGCAGGACAAGTAGTATCTAGAGGCGCCAAATTAAAAGATGGGCAAGTGAAAACTGGCCACTATGACAATGTAAATATTGGAATAATGAGAACTAATGGTAAAATCGCAACAATATTTCCAATGAATATTCAAAAAGATAAGAAAGGAAAAATTATAAATGGATGTAAAAAAAATAAAAGAACTTATTCAAGAAAGAAATGAGATGGATCCTCAACTTGATATACCAGCAAAACAAAATCGTGAAACATTGCTAGATATATTTAAGGAAAATTTATATGAAAGTATTAATTATTTAAATATATGTCCTAGTAATGAATTCTATTGGATTTGTGAATTATTTGAAGACTTAAGTGAATTTTTCAAATCGCAAGAATTAATAGAGTGTATGGAATATAATGCAAAAAGAACTGGCGTTGCTTGTGATATAGAAATTAAATATGCAAAAGATGCATTAAATTATTAATAAAATTGTATTATTATAAAATGTTTGTATATTTAGCAAAATTTAATTTTTATATGTAGAATATTTTGAAGACTAAGTATGGGAAGTGAAATCCATGAACGAAAAAAAGCTAAGAGAACTGATAGATAGGTATTCTAAAACTGATGTTGAAAATGATTATGAATTTGAATATTTTTTAAATGAAAGTTTTAAAATTTTATCTATTAATTTGAATGATACAATAAAGTATTTAGATAAAATCAATGCCAATGATATATTTTACATAAGTTCTATTTTTGATGATTTAAGTGAACATTTTAAATCAAAAGAACTTATTGAATGTATGGAACGAAATGCTAAAAGAACAGGTGTTGATTGTTCTGTTGACATTGAATATGCAAAAATGTATTTATCAGAATAAAATAATAAAAAATAAAGAAATAATATAAAAAATGTCACTTGACTTATTTCTTTAAAACTATATTATAAGATGTTGATATTAAATAAAAAAATAATAAAAGTGGGTGTAAATTATGAATAACAAAAGTTATAAAGTTGTTGAAGATAATAGATTGAGACAACAAATAATAAGTGATAATATTGTATACTTTATTAAAAAGAAAAACATAAAACAAATTGATTTTTATACATCAATGAATATTAATAAACAAGATTTTTCAAAGAAAAAGAATAATAAAGGTTCATCTTTTAGTACGGAAGAAATTTATTTAGCAGCTAAAATCTTAGATGTTACAGTAAATGATTTATATTATTCAAATGAAGAGAAGAAAGAAATTGTTGTTTTAAAAGAAAATGTTTATAATCCTATTATGGCTCAAAAACAAATTGAAGTTAAACATATAAAATCGTCTTTTAAAGAACCAATGTCTATTTTATGCATTACTATTAGTTTAGCTATACTATTAAGTATTATAAATTATTTTATTCTAAAAAAATCTCCCTTTTGGATTTTATTAGTTTTATCTATACCAGCTATTGCACTTTATGATTTTAAAAGTTCTTTTGGAGTTGATAGAACTTATTGGATTAATTATTTAGATGATGTATATTATAAAATTAATGATGTAAAAAATAAATATTATGATCTATGTAAAATTTTACACTTATTATCTTTAATTATAACACTTATATGTATGCTTATAATAATAGATAATAATTATTATCTTAAAATGTTTCCAATATACTCAACATTCTTTATTATATATAGTTTGATAAATGTTTTAATCTCTTCAATAATTTTAATATTCTTTAAGGAAAAAGAAATGAAAAAGAAAATTTATGAATATGAAATTAATGGTTATATTTCTAAATTGGTTTTAGTAATAATTTCTTCAATTTTTTCTGTATTTGGGATCGGACTTTTATCATTTGATGTAAAAAAATGTTGGTTTATAAGTGTATTATCATTATTACCTTTTATATTTAGTATTATAGAATTTATTTTAATTTCGAAGAAATATTCAGAATATAAAATGGTATATAAAAAATATGGTGAAGATGAGGTGGAACTATTTCCTGATGACTATATTATTTAAAATATAATTATAGTAATTGTAATTTTAATAAATATTAATGTTTTATTTAATTGGTATCTAAGATAGAAACTTTATATTTAATTGGTATCTAAGATAGCAACCATACTTTTTCATTAAAATTATTGTGTTAAAATGCAATTGTCAAGTGACAAGACAATTGTAAAGAGTTTAATATATGCTTAAGCTCTTAATAATGCAATAGATTGAGGTGAAAAAGAATGGGCTTTATAAAATGGCTATTTGGTAGTAAAGAAAAGATATCAAATAAGGCTTTAGAACATTCATCAAAAGGTGAATTTACTAAAAATTCTAATCGTTTAAAGGGTGGAGGTCATGGACAAGAAAACATAGATTATATGAATGAAAACAATATTGATTATAATATTGTAAAAGAATATAGTAATGGTGTTCGAGTAGGTAATGTTCCTAAACATATTCATTATGTAAAACAAAATGGAATAAATCAAGCATGGTTTCCTAAAAAATGGGATAGAAAGAAAATAAAGAAAGCTGGACAATTGGTATCTAGAGGCGCTAAATTAAATGATGGGCAAGTGAAAACTGGCCATTATGAAAATGTAAATGTTGGAATAGTAAGAACAAATGGTAAAATTGCCACAATATTCCCAATGAATATTCAAAAAAATAAGAAAGGAAAAAAATTTAATGAACGAAAAATTAATAAAAAAACTAATTCAAGAAAAAAAAGAAATTAATCCTCAAAATGATATATTACTTAATGAAAAGTATGAAGAATTATTACAAATATTTAAAGAAAATTTATATGAAAGTATAAACTATTTAAACACATGTTCTAGTGATGAATTTTATTGGCTTTCAGAATTGTTTGAAGATTTAAGTGAATACTTTAAATCTCAAGAATTGATTGATTGTATGGAACAAAATTCTAAACGAACAGGTGTTGATTGTTCTACTAATATTAATTATGCTAAAGATGCATTAAATTATTAACAAAATTGTATTATTATAAAAATGTTTGTATATTTAGGAAAAGTTAATTTTTATATGTAGACTATTTTGAAGACTAAGTATGGGAAGTGAAATCCATTAACGTAAACAAGTTAAAGGAACTAATAAAAGAAAGAATATTAATAGACGCACAAAATGATGTCTCGATTAGAGAAAATTGGAAAAGTCAATGTAATATTTTAACAGAAAATCTTAATGAAACAATAAATTTTTTGATTCTTGTACTAAAGAAGAATTTTATTAGGTATCTGAATTATTTGAAGACTTAAGTGATTTTTTTCAATCTCATGAGTTGATTGATTCAATGGGAAAATGCTAAAAGAACAGGTGCTGATGTGTTAGAAGATATTAACTATGCAAAAATGTGTATATCTGAATAAAGAAATAAAAGATTGTCACTTGACTTATTTCTTGTTATAAATGATTTAAATGATAAATATTATAAAATTTCTATTCAATATTGACAAAATTATTATTTATAAGTAAAATATTTACAAAGCGATAAAAAGAAGGTTATTTATTGTTTCTGTTTTAGAGAGACTATGGTTGGTGAAAATAGTTAAGGGCATAAATAATGTAGTCTTGGAGCTTAAATAATGAACTAATAGTAGTTATTTACGTATATCTGCGTTAAAGATTTAAGTGCGAAACAATTTTGTTTCGAATTAAGGTGGTACCGCGTTAATGACGTCCTTTTGTGTAGGATGTCTTTTTTTATTTTTGGTGGTGAAGTAATGAAACTAAAAACTAAAAGATTAATAATAAGATATTATGATATTAAAGATTTAGATGAATATCATAATTTAAAAATAAAAGAAAATTTATGTTACTTTGCTGGAATTAAACCACACACTGATAAAGATACTAGCCTGCATAAACTTAAAAGTGCTATCTATAATAAAGATTATTATGCAATAATATTAAAAGATAGTAATAAACTTATAGGAGATATAAATCTATATAAGGATCCTATTAGAAAGAATGATAATGCTTATCAACTTGGATTTTTACTTGATGATAACTATTGGCATAATGGTTATATGCACGAAGCTTTAGAAGAATTTATAAAATATATATTTACTTATATGAAAATAGATATTTTAACTTGTACTGTAATGCCATTTAATATTAAATCTATTAATACAATTGAACGACTTAATTTTAAATACGATGGTGTAATTAGGCATTATAAAAAACTATATACTAATGAAATGGTAGACTGTATGATTTATACAATCACAAAATCTGAATTTGAAAGGAATGATTAATATGAAAGAATTAAGTCCAAAATATGATCACAAAAAAGTTGAAGAAGGAAAGTATGATTTTTGGTTGAAAGGTGGTTTCTTTGAAGCAGGAGATACATCTAAACAACCATTTACTATTGTAATTCCACCTCCAAATGTTACAGGTAAACTACATTTAGGTCATTCTTGGGATACATCAATTCAAGATATGATTATAAGAAGAAAGCGTATGCAAGGTTATGATGCATTATGGTTACCAGGTATGGATCATGCTGGTATTGCAACTCAAGCTAAAGTAGATGCCAGACTAAAAGAACAAGGTATTTCAAGATATGATATTGGACGTGAAAAATTCTTAGAACAAGCTTGGGCTTGGAAAGAAGAATATGCAGAAATTATTAGAAGTCAATGGGCAGCACTTGGTTTATCTTTAGATTATTCTAAAGAAAGATTTACACTAGATGAAGGTCTAAATAAAGCAGTAAATCATGTATTTATTACTTTATATAATAAAGGTTATATTTATCAAGGAGAAAGAATAATTAACTGGGATCCTCAAGCTAAAACAGCACTTTCTAATATTGAAGTTATTCATCAAGATGATGAAGGTGCATTCTATTATTTTAAATATCCATTTACTGATGGGTCTGGTTCAGTTTTAATTGCTACAACTCGTCCTGAAACAATGTTTGCAGATCAAGCAATCATGGTAAATCCAAATGACGAAAGATTTAAATCCATAGTTGGAAAAGAAGTTTATATTCCAGGTACGGATATTAAAATTCCAGTAATTACAGATGAATATGTTGATATTGAATTTGGTACTGGTTGTGTAAAATGTACTCCGGCTCATGACCCTAATGATTATGAAGTTGGTCGTCGTCATAATCTTAAAATGCCTCTTTGTATGAATGATGATGGTACAATGAATTCTATGGCACATAAATATGAAGGAATGGACCGTTTTGAATGTAGAAAAGCTTTAGTTAAAGACTTAGAAGAACTAGGTTATTTTGATCATAAAGAAATTATTACTCACTCAGTAGGTCACTCTGAACGTACTGGTGTTGTTGTAGAACCTCGTCTTTCTAAACAATGGTTTGTTAAAATGGACGTACTTGCTAAACAAGTACTTGATAATAAAGAATATGAATTTATTCCTGAAAGATTTAATCATACTTTAAATAGTTGGTTAACTAATATTCAAGATTGGTGTATTTCTCGTCAACTTTGGTGGGGACATAGAATTCCTGCTTGGTATAAAGATGGTCGCGTTGAAGTTTGCGAACAATCACCAGGTGAAGGTTGGATACAAGATGAAGATGTCCTTGATACATGGTTTTCATCTGCATTATGGCCTTTTTCAACTATGGGATGGCCAGAAAATACAGAAATGCTTAAACGTTACTACCCAACTGATGTTTTAGTAACTGGATATGATATTATTTTCTTCTGGGTATCAAGAATGTTATTTGAAGGTATTGAATTTACTGGAAAATCTCCATTTAAACAAATTCTAATTCATGGTTTAATTCGTGACCCACAAGGAAGAAAAATGTCTAAATCTTTAGGTAATGGCGTTGACCCTTTTGATGTAATCGATAAATATGGTTGTGACTCTTTAAGATATTTCTTAAATACTAATTCATCTCCAGGTCTTGATTTGAGATATGATGAAACTAAGATTGAATCTTCTTGGAATTATTTAAATAAGATTTGGAATATTTCAAGATATGTAATGATGAATATTGAAGGATATGAAGAAGTTGATTTAAAGACTGCTGAATTAAATTTACCATCACGTGCTATTTTAGCAAGATTAAATCAAGTTATTAAAGAAGTAGATTATAACTTTGATAAATATGAATTTGGTGAAGGTAATAAAGCTTTATATAATTTTGTATGGAATGATTTTGCATCTTGGTATGTAGAAATTTCTAAAGTTGATTTACAATCAGATGATAAAGAAAATTGTAATGTTACAAAGAATGTACTTGTATATGTATTAACTCAAATTGTAAAAATGTTACATCCAATTGTACCATTTATTACAGAAGAAATTTATCAGGTTTTACCTCATAAAGAAGAGTCTATTTGTATTTCTTCTTGGCCTGAAGTTATAAAAGAATTTGAAGATGAAAAGAGTATTAATGATTTTAATATTATTACTGAAATTATTACATCTGTAAGAAATGAAAGAGCTAAAGCTCAAAAAGCCCCTTCATGTGGTGTTGATATTTTACTTGAAGCTAAGAATGAAAATGTATTAAATTTATTAAATCATTCTATACCTTATTTAAATAAGTTTACTAATCCAAAGAAATTAACTATTACTTGTGATAAGACAAACTTACAAGAACAAGTGGTTGTTGTACTTAATGATTTAACTATTTATATTCCAACAAGTGATTTAGTTGATATTGAAGAAGTTATTAAGAAACTTGAAGTTGAACTTAAAAAACTTGAAGGAGAACTTCAAAGAAGTAATAATATGCTAAGTAATGAAAACTTTATAAGTAAAGCTCCACAAGCTAAGATTGATGCTGAAAAAGAAAAGAAATCATTATATGAAGCTAAATATAATGAAGTATTAAAACATTTAGAGCAAATTAAAAAATAATTTATTTATAAGCAAATTATTTGCATAAAAAAATAAATACCTATATAATGTAAGTGTAAATAAGGAGGTATTTAATTTATGTCACAAAAAGTAGATAATTTAGTTCAAATGCTAGATACTTATGTATCAGATGGAGGATATCATTTGAATGTAAATGTGTTTGATAGACAAACACTATTAGATGCCCAAAAGCATCCTGAAAAGTATCCTCAACTTACAATTCGTGTATCAGGATATGCAGTTAATTTTATTAAGTTAACAAAAGAACAACAAGATGATGTTATAAGTCGTACTATTCACGAATCAATGTGATAAATATAAGGGTTCTCTAAAATTTACGGCGTAGAGAAGAATAATCGACTTTAAAAAAATCGGAGTACCCACTTTCAAAAGAACGGCGTAAAAATCAGGGGTCAGTAAAATTCTGACCCCTTTTTTGCTTATAATTATTACATTATTTTAAGGTTCTCTAAAATTTACGGCGTAGAGAAGAATAATCGACTTTAAAAAAATCG
>CAZGBY010000013.1:0-33211 GCA_964524125.1 uncultured Clostridium sp. | reverse complement strand
CTATTAAAGAAATAGAAGGATTAATTAAATAAGTAAATATTATATTTGATATTATAAATAATGATTTGAAGTGGCTCAAATCATTATTTTTTACATAAAAAAAGGAAGCCTAAGCTTCCAAATTATTCGGATATTAATTCGTCTTCAATTAAATCTTCACCTGATTTATCTTCATTTGTAGAAATTAAATCAGTAGTTTCTTTTGTAAAGAATTGAATTTTAATAAACGCTACTAAAGCTACTGTACCATTAACAGCATTTAAGAAACCAGAGAAGAAAAGACCAGGTCCAGTTAACATGAAACATAATGCCCATAAGTAAGAAGATACTGCAAATGATAATTTAATCCATTTAACATCAAGTCCTTCTTTCATTACAATAATTGAATATTCAGCATTTGCAAAAATAGGTAAAATATTATACCATGCAAAATCTATACCCTTCCATGGCTTATACCAGTTTTGCCCTAATATACAACAATAAGTTCCGAAGATGATACCAGCAGAAATTAAAACATAGTTTACAATTTTAGTGTTTTTACCAAAATATACAAATACATTTCTTGTAATACTTATAATTTCTTGTACGATTGATGAAAAACTTTTAGATAAAAATTCAGAAATACCAAGCAATACATGCCCAACACATTGAATTTTTAAAATCAAATTTTTATTATCAAATCCAGAAGATACAATAAATGTAATAACTGCAATTGTAGAAATAATTGTTCCAATCCAACCAATTGCATTACTTGGAATCATTTGATTAATTATACTAAGTAACATATAAAAACCTCCAAAAATTTTAATTTTGCTTTTCAAAGAAAAAAAGGTGAGAACACCTTTTTTAAAAAGAAAAGTACAAAAACAGAAAGAGTTTTTATACATAGTCCGAGAATTTTACGGATTCTCTGGTAGAAACGTAATCACCATATTTGATTACATATATGATATAAAATACAATAATATTTTAACACAATTTTATGATTTGTAAAGTATTTTTTATCAAAATGAGAAAAAATAAGTCGAAATGTTTTCTTTTATTTATTTAATTAATAATAATATAAACGAAATATAGCTATAAATCACAAGTGAAATTAAAGGAATTATTAGAATAAATTTAATGATTTTTTTCTTCTTTTTAAAATTCTTATTATTTATTTTTCTCTTTTCAATTACAAGTTTGTTATTAGAAATATAATAATATTCAAATATATCATTATTTTTTAAATATCTATTTATTACAAATATATTTAAAATTGGTATAAATAATAGTAATAAAAATAGTAAGAATTTTAAATATAGAGTATATGATTTAAATAGTGAAATAATTAAATATAAAACAGATGGTACTATAAGTACAATTGATACTAAAAAACTAATAACTTTAATATAAAAACTTATACCAAGCAAAAAGATAGCACTTACACTAAATGAATCACTAGATATTAATTCAAATAATGTCATATTATATTTTGGAATAATATATTCTCTAAAATAGGCTAAATATGTATAGAATGTTGATATAAATATTAAAACTTTACATACCTTATTTAATAAAGTTAGTCCTTGATATTGTATTATATGATTCATTCCATATGCAGATTTATCTATTAATGTAATTAAAAATAAAGTTATTAAATTAGTAATTATTAATATAACTAATAAATCAAATGATGCATCTTTTAATATGATTTTTGTATATATTGTAAATAAAGCCATAAATAAAAATATAATAAATGAAAAAATTCTTTCTTTTTTACTTTGAATCCCAGCATTTTTAAGTGATTTAGTTTTAGTTTTTAAAACAATAGAATTATCTAATTTTTCTTGTAATAACACAATATCACCTCAAATCTATATTAGTATACATTATTTTTATAATTAATTAAATAAAAAAATAAAAAAAGTAAAGTATATTACTTTATTTAAAAAAATGTTTGTGTTATCATTAAAAAAAAACGGAGGTTTTATATATGATTAAAATAGGAATTTGTGGCTACGGTAATCTTGGAAAAGGTGTTCTGGCTGCGTGTTTAAATAGTAAAGATTTAGAAGTAGTAGGAGTATTTACAAGAAGAAATCCAAAAGATGTTAAAATTGGTGTTGATTCTATTAATGCTTATCATATGGATGATATTTTTTCATTTCAAAATAAAATAGATGTAATGATTTTATGTGGTGGTTCAGCAACAGATCTTCCTTCTCAAACTCCAGAATTATCTAAATATTTTAATGTTGTGGATTCATTTGATACTCACGCAAATATACCAATACACTTTAAAAATGTAAATGATAGTGCCTTAAAATCAGGTCATTTGAGCTTAATTTCAACAGGTTGGGATCCAGGAATGTTCTCACTTAATAGAGTTATTATGGAGTCTGTATTACCTATTGGTAATGATTATACATTCTGGGGAAAAGGTGTATCTCAAGGTCATAGTGATGCAATTAGAAGAATTGAAGGAGTTCTTGATGCTAGACAGTATACTATTCCTAAAGAAGATGCGATAGTTCGTGTTAGAAATAAAGAAAATCCAAATTTATCAATCAAAGATAAACATTTAAGAGAATGTTTTGTAGTTGTAAAGGAAGATGCTAATAAGGAATTAATTGAGCATCAAATAAAGACAATGCCAAATTATTTTGCAGATTATGATACAATTGTTCATTTTATATCAGAAGATGAAATGAAGAAAAATCACTGTTCATTACCACATGGTGGATTTGTAATTAGAAGTGGTCAAACTGGATTTAATTTAGAAAATAAACATGTAATTGAGTATTCTTTAAATTTGGATTCTAATCCAGAATTTACAGGTAGTGTACTAGCGTCATATGCAAGAGCGGTATACCTAATGCATAAAGAAGGAAATAAAGGATGTATTACTGTATTTGATGTGGCACCTAAGTACTTATCTTATAGAACATATGAAGATTTAATTTCTCATTTATTATAATTAATTATAAAAAAGTAGATTTATTTTATTAATGCATAAATCTACTTTTTTATTAAGATGTTAAATCATTATTTAAAGGTTCATATATAGATAACATTTTATAATATTTCTTATCACATTTTAAATTTACAAATACTCCATCATCATTATATAACATTGATATTACTTGAGTATTTTCTTTAATAAAACTTAATATTTTTCCTTCACTATAAGGTATATTTAAAGAAAGCTCTATTAAATCTTTATTAATGAAATTAGTTATGTAATTAAGAAGATTATCAATATTTTCAAGTGTAATATTAGAAAAAGTCATACAATCAATTCCACTTATTTTAGGTACAACTTCACATTTATCAACTTTATTTAATAATAATAACATTTTCTTATCTTTAAACCCAAGTTCGTATAATGTAGACATTGTAGTTTGAAGTTCAATATATGCATATTTACTAGATGCGTCAAGGACAATTAATATTAAATCTGCATAACTTGCTTCTAGGAGTGTTTCTTTAAAAGAATATATTAAATTATTAGGTATTTTAGATACAAATCCTATTGTATCAGTAAGTAAAAAAGAAGTATTATTATAATTAATCTTTCTTACTTTTGTATCAAGTGTTGCAAATAATCTATCTTCTGATAAAACTTTTTTATCTTCTTTAACTTTAGTATATTCTAAGATGGTATTTAAAGTAGAAGATTTTCCAGCATTTGTATAACCTACAAGCGCTACTGTTTTTATATCTTGTTTTTTTCTGTGCTTTATTTGACTTTCTTTTATTTTTGAAGCATGACGTAGTTTTTCTTCTAGTCTTGTAATTTCATTTGCAACATATCTTCTATCAAGTTCAAGTTGCGTTTCACCACTACCTTTTGAATTTATACCGCCTTGTCTATCAAAACCATCTCTTAATGATGAAAGTCTTGGGTATAAATATTTCAAATTCGCAAGTTTTATTTCAAGTTTTGCTCCTGATGTTTTAGCATTTTGTTTAAATATTTCTAAAATTAGTAATGCTCTATCAATAATTTTACAATTAAGAATTTCTGATAAATTCTTAATCATTAAAGGTGAAAGCTCATCATTAAATATTACAACATTTGCATCATACATTTTTATTTCAACTAATAATTCTTCAACCTTGCCTTGACCAATATATGTTTTTTTATTAATTTCTCCTTTTTGAACTAATTTATAAACACTATGAATTTTAATTTCTTTAGCTAATCTTTCAAGTTCGTTTAAAGAATAATCAATATCAAATTCAATTTTATTGTTATCTATTCCAACTAAAATAGCTTTTTCCATATATATCACCGACTTATTATATCATAGTTCTTTGTATGAAAGTAAACTTTTTTTCATATACTATTTATGAGGTGGTATATTGTACGACTTTAGTATGTCAATAAGTGATTTGTTTCAAAAAGTAGAAAAAAGAACAAATGATTTAGGTATAAAAACCATAGGTAGTGAATTTTTATTAAGTGAAATGTTAAATATTGAAGGTGGAATATTTGCATTTTTAATGAATGAATATGATGTTAAAGAACAAGAAATTATAGAAGAAACTAATAACTTATTAGTTTTTAGAAAGGAAGATTTAAAATATAGTAAAGTTCTTACAAATATTCTTAATTATGCTAAAAGTATATCTTATGGAAAGATTAAAGAAGAGCATTTATTATATTCAATCTTAAATCATGAAGATTCTATTGCTTATAAAATAATTACTTCACTAGGTATGTCACCTAATGATTTAAAACTCGATTTAGAAGAAATATATGATTTTAAAGATTTAAAAGAGGATTTAAAATATACCATAAATTTAACTTTAAAAGCCCAAGAAAATAAATTAGATAATTTATATGAATATGATGATTATTTAAAAAGAATGTTAGTTATATTAAATAAGAAATATAAAAATAATCCTTTAATTATAGGAGAAGCAGGCGTTGGTAAAACAGCTTTAGTAGAAGGATTTGCTAAATATTCTCATGTTCATAATTTAGGTTATGAGGTTTTAATGCTAAATTTAAGTTCGATGTTATCAAATACTAAATATAGAGGTGATTTTGAAGCAAGACTTGATGAGGTAATGAATTATATTAAAGAACATCAAAACGTTATACTTTTTATAGATGAAATTCATACTATAATTGGTACAGGTTCTTCTGAAAATAGTTTAGATGTTGCTAATATTTTAAAACCTTATTTAGCTAGATCAAATATAAAAATTATTGGTGCGACTACTCAAGATGAATATCATAAAACAATATTTAAGGATAAGGCTTTAAGAAGAAGATTTGATATTATTAATGTTTTAGAGCCTACCTTGGATATTACTAAGAGAATTATGTTAGGTTTGAAAAAAAGTTATGAAAAGTTTCATAATTTAAAAATAGATGATTCACTTATTTTATATTTATGTGATGAGGCTGATTTTAAAATACATAATAAAAGAAGACCTGATAAATGTATTGATATTTTAGATGAAATGCTAAGTTTTTCTAAATTAAATAATATTATACCAAAAAAGGATACAATAGATTATATTATAAATCAAAGAATTGGATATCATAAATATAATAATGATTATCATTATAAAGAAATATTAAAACTTAAATTCTTAGAGGATAATAATTTAAAAGAAGATAAAAATTATAATTATCATCTTGCAATATATGAAAATGATGAGGCTTTAGAATATTTAAAAGATGATTTAAAAACATTTTTAGGTATCAATGATGAAATGATTTTAACACTTGATGCTAAAATGTACTTAGATAAAACCTCTAAAGAAACACTACTAGGTGCCCCTAAAGGATATGTTGGTTATGAAGAAGATGGGATATTATCACTTCAATTACTTAAGTATCCAATGACATTATTAATTATTAATAATGCATCATATATAGGTGGTCCTTTAAAAGTTATATTAAATCAAATATATGAAAATGGTTTTATATATAATAGTCATAATACTTTAATAAAAACTAATCATTTAGTAATATTAAATGTTTTAGAAAGAGTAAATTCTAATTTAGGATTTAATAATAGTGTTAGTAAGTCAAATTATAATTATGATTTAATAATAGATGATAAATATAAATCAAGTTTAAATGATAAATATATAAATATTTTTAATAAATATAAGTTAAATTATAATTTATGTTTTGATATATTACCTAAACATAAAAAAGAATTAAATGAATTAATCTATAATGCTATATGTGGTATTAATAAAAATAGTGGTAATTTAGTACTTAATGGAAATGTTGTTGAAATAAAATAATTGTACTTTAGAATAATATCAGTTTTTGATATTATTTTTTTTTTATAATTTAAGATTAATAGTATTTATAATTAATAGAATTTTTGATATAATGCTTATAGAAATTAATAAATAAAAGGATTGTGATTTAATATGTGGCAAAATATAATAGATTTTTTAAAACAAGCTTATCCATATATTATTGAAGGCTATTTATTATTTATTATTATATATTTTATAATTAGATTTTGTAGTAAAAATAAGAAAAGTTTTAATTTATTTTTAATATATATAATAATGTTAGGTATTTTATTTATTTCATATAAATTAGAATATAAAATAGCTTTTTTCATTTATAAATATATATGTTTAGTTTATCCAATTTTTATAATAATTGTATTATCTCCAGATATTAGAAGAATGTTAGATTCTATTGGTAAAGGAGAAAATAAGCTAGAACAATTAATGTCTTCAAATGATAAAACTAAAACTGCTATTGTAGAAGCGTGTATGTATTTATCTAGTAAAAAAATAGGAGCTTTAATAACTATAGAAAAACATAATTCATTAGATCAATATGCTCAAAAAGCTATTTTGCTTGATAGTGAAGTTTCAAAAGAATTATTAGTTAATATCTTTACACCTTTAACACCACTTCATGATGGTGGAGTCATTATAAGAGGAAATAGAATTAGATGTGCTGGTGCTTATTATGTTTTAACTCAACATGAAGATCTTGATAAAACAACAGGTTCAAGACATAGAGCAGGTCTTGGTATTTCAGAAGTTACAGATTCATTAACAATAATTTGTTCCGAAGAAACTGGTAGTATTTCTCTTGCTATTGATGGCATGATGATTAAAACTAATGAAAATAATACAAAAGAAAAATTAATAGAATATCTTGAATTATTCTTAAAATAGGAGGAAAATATGAAGATTATAAGAAAAATATTAAGTTTTATATTTAATCCGATTTCTAATATATTTATGGTTGAATCTTCAATTGATTCTTCCATTTTAAATAAGCACCATATTTTTATTTGGATATTAACATTACTTTGTGTTATAGGATTAATGTTACTGATATATATGTTATTATAGGTAGGTGTTAGAATGGAACTGATAATTCCAATTGGTGTAGTAGTACTTGCTACACTACTTTTAATTTTATATTTTAAAGATTCATATTTAGAGCATAAAATATGTGTTTCAAAGCTTGTATATGCAGGTACTATTATATTAATAGGACTTTTATATATAATAATTTTTTATGAACAAATCAAAGATGATAAAACATATGTAACGATTGTAAATATTGCATGTTTCGGTATTTATATTTTACTTTCTTTATCTTATTATTTATTAGGTTCTAAAAATTTAATGAGAAATTATTTATATAAGAAATATTTAGAAATAGTTGAAAATGATAAAGAGTTTGTTCTTTTAGATAAATATGATAAGATTAAAGCATCATCAGAAAAACTAGAAGATGAAAATAAAGAAGAGATAAAAATAATTGGTAAGAATTTCTTTTCACTTTTTGATAAACAATACAAGGTTTTAGAAATAAATGGAGCACCTTTTAAAAATAAAGATCTCCATAAATTATTTAATGACTTAACGCAAGAAACTAAATCTAAAGTTTATAAAAGGGAAATTAAAGTAAGAGAAAAAACTAAAGAAAAAACTGAACTATATATAGTTTGTAGTGATTATGTAATTTGTGAAAATGATAAATATTTAGGACACGTACTTGTTAGTGAAAAAAAGAAACGAGATACAATGTTGCATGTAGAAGAAGAATTAACTGATAAAACTAAAAATCTAGATGATATTAAGATTAAGTTTCAAGCAACATTAGAATTATCACAAGAGGCTATTATGTTTAATAATTTAACTAACAACGTTATTTGGGCAAATGATAATTTAGTAGAACTTTTACATTTAAGAGGAAATAGTGTTGAAATAGATGAATTTTTAAGTTTGATTTATAAAGATGATTTAGAATACTATAAAACTGTTTTAAAAAATCTTACTCTTAGTAATCCCTCATATGAAACGTCTTATCGCATTAGAGTTGGTGCTTCATATATATATGTTAAAGAAAAAGGTAAACGATTATTTGATGCTACAGAAGATCAAATTATGTCATATTTATATGTAGTTAAATCTAATCATTATGAAAGAAGTAATATTCCTGAACTTGATAATGTTAAATCTCAAGCTGAATTACTTGCTAAATTAGATGAACTTTACAAATCTACAAGACCATTTCAATTAGTTACATTTAAAATTAATAATTTACCAAATATTAATGATGAATTTGGGCGTGATATGGGTAATATGGTTTTAGCCGAATATATCAAAGCTTTAAATAAATCATTCGTTGATGATAATTTAATTTATAGAACATCAGGTCTTGAATTTACTTTTATAATAATTGATTATAGAAAAATGGATTTATTACAAAAGGCCTTAAAGAATGATAAACTACTACATGCTCAAATGAAGTATGGTAATAATAATATTCAAACTGATGTATATATGGGTGTAGCTTCATCTAATGAGGTACCTGGTAAGAATTATCTTATAGAAGCAACTAAAAAGTCTTTAAAGGCAGCATTAATGCCTCAAATGCGTACTAATTATGTATATTATAGTGATATAAAATAAGGGTGTGATTATATGACTACTGTTATTATCTTACTTGCAGGTATGGGTAGAAGAATGGGTATGGATAAGAATAAGATATTACTTGAAGTTAATAATAGACCTATTTTTATGTATACTCTTGAAAAATTTGAACAATTTACTGATAATATAATAGTTGTAGTTAATAAAAATGATTATGAATATTTTAAATCATTAAATTTAAAATATAAAATAGTTATTGGTGGAGTTACAAGACATGAAAGTGTATTAAATGCACTTAAAGAAGTTAAAACAGAAAGAGTATTAATTCATGATGGTGCTAGACCTTTAATATCAAGTAAAGTTATTAAAGAATGTTTAGAATGTAAAAGTGATGCATATTTTGTAGGAATACCTTTAAAAAATACTGTAAGATATGATAAATCTAATAATTTTAAAGATTTAAATAGGGGACATTTAATTGATGTTCAAACACCACAAGGTGGACTTAGTAAGTTATTTTATGAAGGTGCACTTAAAAATCATAATGTTACAGATGATATTAGTATGCTTAGTGATAGAAATAATGTAGAATTAATTATAGGTGAAGATACTAATATTAAAATTACTACAAAATTTGATTTAGAAATATTTAAAATGTTGGAGGGCAAAAATGATTAGAATAGGTCATGCTTGGGATACTCATAAATTAGTAGAAAATAGGAAATTATATTTAGGTGGAATACTTGTAGATTCAAAATTGGGTCTTTTAGGACATTCGGATGCGGATGTAATACTTCATGCGATTGCGGAATCTTTTTTAGGTGCACTTGCACTTGGTGATTTAGGAACATTTTTTCCTGATAATAGTGTTGATACATTAAATATGGATTCTAAGATTATTTTGCAAGAGTGTTATCAAAAAATATTAGATAAAGGATATACTTTAAATAATTTAGATTTGACAATTTATTCACAAAATATTAAAATATCACCGATTCGTGATGATATTAGAAAAAGTATAGCTAATATATTAAATACAGATTTAGAAAATATATCTGTTAAAGCAACAACTTATGAACATATGGGTTTTATTGGTAGAGGAGAAGCTTTAGCTTGTGAATGTGTATGTTTGATAGAAAAATAACTTACATTGATAGAAAGGAATCTTTATATGAAATATTATTCTGCTAAGACAGTTACTCAAATTCTTGGTGTAACTGCACAAACTTTAAGAAATTGGGACAAAGGCAATAAATTAAAACCTTCTTATGTTAAAAGTAATGGGTATAGATATTATTCTGAAGAATCAATACTAGCTTATACTCAAGAAAGAAAAACTAAAAAAGAAAAAAAGGCTTTATTGTATTTAAAAAATGAAAATGAAGCTTATATAAAGGTTTTAAATGAAATGTTAAGCAAATATCCATTATCAGAAACTATAGTTGATGAGGATCACTCTTATAGATTAACAGAAAAATTAAAAATGATTATTGGTATGATTAATAAAAAAGAAATTGATGTATTAATTATATCTACACCTGATGTACTTAATGTTCATTATGAAGCTATAGAGCATTTTGCTAAGCTTAATAATGTTAAAATTGAAGTTATCGATAAAAAAGTACTTAATGAGTTACTAACTTCAATTATATAATACTGATTAATGTAGATGCCTTTTATGGGTATCTTTTTTTAATCTTTTATTTATAAGGTTTCTTGAAAGTAATTCTATTATCGAAGTATATAATAATGTAAGAATTTTTGAAATATATTATTATATTTTATACTAAATATATTCATTATTATAATTTTATCTAATTTATAAAATACACAAGTTAAATAACTTTTTTTAAATAATTTTAAAATGAAAGAAATAGTCATATTTAATATTATTTTATAATAAAATGTATAGGTGAAATAATGATTATTGATTATAAAGGAATGAAATTTGAAAGTATTGAAATAAAACTCCCGGGTACTACTTTTATTATACTTAAAGGACAAAAAGGATTCTTTATGTGTGGAGCTTTAAATGTAGAAATTTATAATTCTATAAAAATGAAAGATAGAAAAGTATTGTGTGCTAATATAATTGGAGTTAAAACTATTGAAGATTTACTTAATGGCAAATTAAACCAAGTATCAAATGCTTTAAAAGAAAAAGGGTGCTATGAAGGTATGAGTGTAGATGAAGCTTTGGTATATATTTCGTAAGAAAAGACGAATTATATACTTAATAATATTTATAATTTTTCTTATTAACTTTAATCAATCTTATTTTGATGAAAGTGTAATTGAATATGTAAAGATACAAACAAAATCTTTTTATGAAGAAAATATAATAAATGCTTTAGCCTCTTCACTTACAGAAGATGATTTAATAAAATTAAAATATGATGAATATGGTAATGTTATTTATGCATATTTAGATGTAATAAAAGCACAAAATATTAGAATAGACTCTTCTTTAAAATTGAATGATTTATCTAAAAAATTAGAAGAACAAACAAATTATATTAATGTACCAGTAGGGTATACATTTACAAGAAAATTCTTTTTTTCTGATGGAATGAAAATACCAGTTAAGTTAAGTATTTATAATGCTTATGAAACAAAAATAGTAAGTAATGTTTTAGATTATGGAATAAATAATCAATTATATGAAATATATTTAAATATTAAAGTAGATGTGTATGTTCAAATACCACTTCAAAAGGAAAATATAACACTTGATAATAATATTTTATTATGTTCTGGAATTTTAAATAATGATATACCTAATTATTATTTTACACTTTCATAAAGTTGTGATAAAATATTATCAGGTGATTTATTTATGGTAATAAGAACTAAAAAGGGTTTCTTTGAAATACTTAAAAATGTTAAAGACGCTTTTAATGTAGAGAATTTTGAACAATGCTATATAGAAGAATGGTATGATCAATTTATATATATTGTTGGAGATATTTCAGATGCTAAATTAAGACTTAAAGGATTTTCAACAAATCCTACTAGTAAAGATTATTTTCAATATATTCCTGAATATTTAATTGAATCATGTAATTATAAACCATCTTATTTTATTTTAAAAAGATGTAATGAAGAATTTTATAGTAAGCATAAAGATGAACGCCAAACAGAAGAAATAATAGAAGGTGATACTGAAGTATTACATATCGAAAAAGAAAATTTCAATTATGAATCATTAACTTTAGAACATACAAAAAGAAATAATCCTCATATAGTAATAGATTTAGCTTCACAAAATCAAGTTTCTACTTTTGAATTACCGCAAGATTTAAAAAAAGAAATTCAAAGAGAAAAACTTCAAGAATTAAATCAAAGAAGACATAACAATAGAAGAAATAATAATAATAATAATAACAATAATAACAATATTAATAATTTAAACAATCGTCAAAGACGGACAAAAAAATAGGTGATTATATGAACTTAGAAGAACAACTTGAACAAATAAATTATGTTATTACAAGAATTAGACCTTACTTAAATAGTGAGGGGGGAGACATAGAATTTGTAAAATTTGAAAATGGTATAGTATATGTTAAAATGCTAGGTGCATGTATAGATTGTATGATGCTTGATGATACCCTAAAAGGTGGAATTGAGGCTATGCTTATTGAAGAAGTACCTGGTGTAATTGGTGTAGAAAATGTAACGGAGTAGGTAATTATGGAAAAGTATTTAAATTTTAATTATGATAATATTAATTGTTTTTTAGATGATGATTTTAAATTATATGAATCAAAAGCAATTGATTCATATAATTTATTATTATCTAAACAAGGCCTGGGTAATGATTATTTAGGATGGTTAGATCTACCTTATCAATATGATAAAGAAGAAGTTGAAAGAATAAAAAAGTGTGCAAGAAAGATTCATGATGATTCTCATTGTTTAGTGGTAGTAGGAATAGGTGGTTCTTATTTAGGCGCTAGAAGTGCAATTGAAATGCTAAAGGGATATTTTAGAAGAAATGATGTTGAAATACTATATGCTGGAAATCATATGTCTTCAACATATTTAAAAGAAATGTTAGATTATCTTGAAGATAGAGATTTTTCTATTAATGTTATTTCTAAATCAGGTACGACTACTGAACCTGCAATCGCATTTAGAGCTTTGAAAAAATTACTTGAAGCTAAATATGGAAAGAATATGGCAAAGAATCGTATTTATGCGACTACTGATAAGAATAAAGGTGCTCTTCACGATATGGCCATTGAAGAAGGTTATGAAATGTTTGTAGTACCTGATGATGTGGGCGGAAGATTTTCAGTACTTACAGCTGTAGGGTTATTGCCTATTGCGTGTGCGGGGATCGATATAGATAAAATGATGCAAGGTGCACAAGATTGTCATAAATTTGTAAGAAATCTATCAAACGACAATCCTGCAATTAAATACGCAGCTATAAGAAATTATTTATATAATAAAGGATATGGTGTTGAACTATTAATTAATTATGAACCTTGCTTAAATTATTTTTCTGAATGGTGGAAACAATTATTTGGAGAATCTGAAGGAAAAGACCATAAAGGAATTTATCCATCTAGTGTATCTTTTTCAACTGATCTACATTCACTTGGTCAAATGATTCAAGATGGAAGAAGAATTTTCTTTGAAACAGTATTAAAGGTTAAAGAGCCTGAATTTGATTTAGATATTTTATCTGAGGAGCAAAACCTAGATGGTCTTAATTATTTAACTAACCATACTATTGATTATGTAAATCAAACTGCTCTAGAAGCAACTCGTATGGCTCATCTTGCAGGCGGAGTACCTAATATGTTAATAGAAATACCAAAACTTGATGCTTATACATATGGATATTTAGCTTATTTCTTTGAATTTGTATGTGGTATATCTGCATATATGCTAGGTGTTAATCCGTTTAATCAACCAGGTGTAGAAGCTTATAAGAAGAATATGTTCGCACTTTTAGATAAACCTGGTTATGAAGAATATAAAATAGAATTATTAAAAAATAAAAAATAATAGTAATCATACATTTGATATTATTACTTAGAATATGATATAATAAAATTATAGATGGAGGAAAGAATTTTATGAATATTAATACAATTAGTCAAACTTATACTTTTTTTGGAAACTTTAGTAAATTAAACAATAAGGAAGATGCTTTAAAAGCTAAATTTGAAGGATATACTTGCCAAGTTGGAAAAGAAAAATTACCTAATGGTATTGAAGTTAATGTTTATAGATTTTCAAATGTAAACAAAGCTGTAACTATCCACACATATAGAATTGATTTTGAATATGGATATAATTCGCCAGAATGTAATACACAAGAATTTATTTCACATGCCGAAAAATGTACTAAATTAATTGCAGAAGTAGATACATTAAAAGGTCAAAGAATTGCCTATAGTAATGTTGAATTTATTGAAAATCTTGAAGGTAAAGTAATATCAAAAGCAAATCAATTATTTAATATTGCTGGTGTATTTGGTGCAGATTCAGATGAACTTAATGTAAGAGTTAACCATAAAAAAGAAATTAATGGCGAAATATATAATTCGGTATTAATTATGCAAGATGGTAATGTAACTAATAAACAAACTAATGTTCAAACACAAGCAATGTTTATTAATAAGGATATAAATACTTTAATTCAAAATAGAGAAGAAAGATTTAATCTTAATGATACAGTAAAATATTTATCTGATATGATACTTGAAGCTAATGAACATACTAATGCATTAATTAGCAAAATTGAAGATTAATTTTAATTAGATGCCTAAAATAATGTGATAATTAGATTTAATATAAGAGTGGTTTATAACTGCTCTTTTTTGTTTTAAAAATTATATAAAAGTCAATGTAATATTTGCAAGCTTATTATTAATAATATATAATGCCTTTTTGAGTTTTATTTAGTATTGGACTTATTACAACGATATATTTTAATTTGATGCTGCAAATGAATAAATATTAGACCATATTGTTTATTGATTTTATTATAATTTTAATGTTATTTATTAAAAGAAAATTGTATTTATAAATAACAACTATAAAATCAATAAAAATGATTTTTTTAAAAATTTAATCGCAAAAAAACATTTTTCTCAAATAGAGTAAAAATCAAAAATACAAAAAATATGTGATAGAATTGTGAAAACTTTGAAATTCTTTTAAAAAAGATTAAAAAATAACTGAAAAAATGAAAAAATTAAACTTTTTTTGTGAAAAAGTATTTGATTATTTGCAATTATATAGTATAATGTCATTGTAATGTAAAAACGCTTACAAAATGGAGGAAAGAATATTATGACTATGAAGAAAAATGACTATTCAAGTGAAGAATATCTAGAAAAAGTCCATAAGTATTGGCGTGCAGCTAACTATTTAAGTGCTGCTCAACTTTACTTGCTAGATAATCCTTTACTACAAAGACCACTTAAGAAAGAAGACGTAAAAAAGAAAATCGTTGGTCACTGGGGAACTGTACCAGGACAAAACTTTGTTTATGCACATTTAAATCGTGTAATTAACAAGTATGACCTTGATATGATTTTAATTTCAGGACCAGGACATGGAGGAAACTTCTTCGTTGCTAACTCATACTTAGAAGGTAGATATTCAGAAGTTTATCCAAACGTTTCAGAAGATTTACAAGGTTTAAAGAGATTATGTAAACAATTCTCATTCCCAGGTGGAATTTCATCTCACGTTGCACCAGAAACTCCAGGTTCAATTAATGAAGGTGGAGAACTAGGTTATTCATTAGCTCATGGTTTCGGTGCTGTACTTGATAACAAGGATTTAATCGCAGCTGTTATCGTTGGTGATGGTGAAGCTGAAACAGGACCACTTGCGACTAGCTGGCAAGGAAATAAATTCATTAATGTAAAAGAAGATGGTGCAGTACTTCCTATTTTACACTTAAATGGATATAAGATTGCTAACCCAACTATTTTTGCACGTATGAGCCATGATGAAATTAGAAGTTATTTCAAGGGCTGTGGATATGAACCTATTTTCGTTGAAGGTGATGATCCAAAATTAATGCACCACTTAATGAGCCGTGCTTTAGATAAGTGTATTGAAAAGATTAAAGCTATTTGGAAAGACGCAAGAGAAAATAACGAAGATGTTAAACCAGTATGGCCTATGATTGTACTTCGTACACCAAAAGGATGGACTGGACCAAAAGTTGTAGATGGAAAAGAAATTGAAGGTACTTTCCGTGCTCACCAAGTTCCAATTATGATGGATAAAGAAGAACATCTAGATATGTTAAATGATTGGTTAAGAAGTTATCATCCAGAAGAATTATTTACTGAAGATGGTAAATTAATTGATGAATTACGTCAAATTGCTCCTAAGGGACATCAAAGAATTAGTGCTAATCCTCATACAAACGGTGGAAAATTACTTACAGATTTAAGACTTCCTGATTTCAGAGATTATGCAGTTAAATTTGATAAACCAGGTAGCATTGAATCTCAAGATATGACTAACTTAGGTTATTTTGTTCGTGATATCTTTAAATTAAATGAAAAGACTAAGAACTTCCGTATTTTCGGACCAGATGAAACTGCATCAAACAGACTTAATGCTGTATTTGATGTAACTAAGCGTGACTGGAATACAGAATTCTATCCAAATGATGAAAATCTTGCACAAGATGGTCGTGTAATGGATGGTATGTTATCTGAACATATGTGTGAAGGTTGGTTAGAAGGTTATCTTTTAACTGGTCGTCATGGATTCTTCGCATCTTATGAAGCATTCATTCGTGTTGTTGATTCAATGGTTGCTCAACATGCTAAATGGTTAAAGGTATGTAATCAATTACCTTGGAGAGCTAAGATTGCTTCCCTTAACTTAATCTTATCTTCAAATGTATGGCAACAAGACCATAATGGTTATACTCACCAAGACCCTGGTTTCTTAGATCATATCGCAAACAAAAAACCAGATGTTGAACGTATCTATCTACCACCTGATACAAACTGCTTACTTTCTACATTTGACCATGTAATTCGTTCAAAGAATTATGTAAATGTACTAGTAACATCTAAACATCCTCGTCCACAATGGTTAACAATGGATGAAGCTGTTGCTCACTGCTCTCAAGGTGTATCAATTTGGCAATGGGCTTCAAATGACAAGGGTGAGGAACCAGATGTAGTTATCGCTTGTGCTGGTGAAACTCCAACTTTAGAAGCTTTAGCTGCAGTTACTATCTTACGTGATGCTATGCCTGAATTAAAGATTCGTTTTGTAAACGTTGTTGACTTAATGAAGCTTGAATCTAATACTAAACATCCTCATGGATTAACAGATGAACAATATGATGCATTATTTACAAAGGATCGTCCAATTGTATTTGCATTCCATGGTTATCCAACATTAATTCATGAACTTACATATTTAAGACAAAACCGTAACCTTAAGGTATTTGGTTATCAAGAAGAAGGTACAATTACAACTCCATTTGATATGCGTGTTCAAAATGAAATTGACCGTTATCATTTAGTTTCAGCTGTAATTAATAGCTTACCTCAACTTGGTAATAAGGGAGCTTACTTATTACAAGAAATGCAAAATAAGCTTGTATACCACAAGAATTACATTGCTGAATATGGTGAAGATATTCCAGAAGTTAAGAACTGGAAATGGCATACACCAGAAGAAAAATAAGAATATGAATAAAGCCCTATTTGGGCTTTATTTTTCTATATTATTATGAAAATTTTATCTCATTTAAGAACTATTAATAAACACAGACGTAAGGTAAGAAAGTTTTGTTTTAAGTGTGGACTCTATAAACAAGGCTTACTTCATGATCTGTCTAAATATAGCTTTTGTGAATTTTTTAATGGTGTTAAATATTTTTCAGGCAAATACTCTCCTCATTTTAATGAAAGACAAGCTAAAGGCTATAGTCAAGCCTGGCTTCACCACAAAGGAAGAAATAAACATCATAGTGAATATTGGTTAGATCAAGATAAAATCACAAAAGAATATGTACCTATTAAAATGCCAGATAGATATGTAGGTGAAATGATTTGTGATAGAATAGCTGCGTCTATGATTTATAATAAGAAAAATTATACAACAAATATGCCACTTGATTATTTTTTAAACGAGCGTGATAGAGTTATTATGCATGAAGATACAAAAGAGTTAGTTTATAAACTACTTTTAATGTATCAAGAAAAAGGTCAAAAGGAAACTTTTAAATATATTAAAAAAAATCTAAGAAATAATAAAGTTACATATTAAATAAATGAAATATCACTTATTAAATTAGGTGATATTTTTTGTATATATTATAACTTATTTAAATACAATTAATAGGTGATTAATATAATCAAACTATTTACTTTTATTTTATTTACCTTTTTTATTAATATCACAAATAATACTACAATAAATGATATTGTAAGTGATAAAATCACAATTGTCCTTGATGCGGGTCACGACTCTGTATGGGATAAGGGAACTTCAGTTAATAATATTTATGAAGGAGATATTAATTTGTCATATACATTAAAACTTAAAGAATTCTTAGAAGTGGATTATAATGTAATACTTACAAGATGTGACGAAAACTATTTAGGTAATTCATCTAAATTTGTAAAAAAAGACGATTTGAATGAAAGAATAAAAATTATAGAAAAATCAAATTGTGACTTATTTATATCTATTCATCAAAATTTTTATCCTCTTAAATTTGTTAAAGGATGCGAAATTCATTATAATATGAATAATTATCAAAATAAAATAATATCAGATTTTATCTTATCATATCTAAAATATACACTTCATAATACAACAAGGAATATTAAAGAAAATAATGACAATTACATATTAAGTCAAATATCAGTTCCGGCATGCTTAATAGAATGTGGTTATATGTCAAATGAAGAAGAACTTTGTAATTTATTAGATGAAAATTATGAATATAAGTTTGTTAAAACAATTAAACAAGCAATTGATTTGTACTTTAACATAATTTAACATATTTCTTATATTTTCTTTTAAATATAATAAATAAATAGTATAATTTAATAGAAGGTGATTTAATTGATTAAACTAGAAAACGTTACTAAATATTATAATTCAAATGGAATTATTACTCACGCACTTAAAAATATATCTTTAGAATTTAAAAAAGGTGAATTCGTCGCAATTACAGGACCATCTGGATGTGGTAAATCTACTTTATTAAATGTTATTTGTAAACAAGATACTTTTGATGAAGGAGAAATTTACTACAAAGGAAATGAGACAGCCTATTTTAATATTGAAGATATGGACGATTTTAGAAAAAACAAAGTAGGTTTTGTATTCCAAAATTATAATATCATTGAATCATATACAGTCCTTCAAAATGTCATGTTACCACTAGAAATTGCTGGTATACCAGAACGTGATGCTAAACAAAAAGCTTTAGATTTAATTGGAAAAGTAGGACTAAAAGATAAAGTTAATAAACGTGGCGCCCATCTTTCAGGTGGAGAAAAACAAAGAACAGTTATTGCTAGAGCCTTAGCCAATGATGCTGAAATTTTAGCATGTGACGAACCAACTGGAAATCTAGATTTGCAAACATCTTTACAAATTATTGAACTTTTGCATGAAATATCTAAAGATAAATTAGTTATAATGGTTACTCATGATTTTGCAAGTGTTGAAAAATATGCTACAAGAAAAATATCTTTAAATGATGGAATGATATTTGAAGATAAAATTTTAATCACACAAGATCTAAAATCGAATAGTGAAGAACTTGACCTAGATTATAAACCAGTAAAAAGAAGCGTAAATTTAAAAGTTGCATTTAGAAATCTAATAAACACTCCTAAAAAAACTATATTTTCTTCACTTGTAATATTTTGCGCATGTTTCTTTGTTATTATGCTATATCAACTAATTGTTTATGAAAATAGTATTTCATATTCTACTAATGGTTTTAATTATAAAGATGAAAATAAAATTGTTATAGGAAATCCAAAGTATGACATTGATATATCCTTAATTTCAAATATTACTGATGAATATGTAGTTAATCCTATATATGAAACTACAGTATTAAGTGGAATGGTTTATCAAAATACCTTTGACTTTAATATTGAAACTAAACCATCTAAATTAGAATTAAATTATGGCACAATGTATCAAAATGAAAATGAATGTGTTTTGATTTGCTCAAATGATTATCCTTTGGTTTATATTCTTAATACTTTTTTAGAATCTAATGTAAATTTTTTTGATAATCAAATTAGTCTTAAAATTACAGGAATTGTAATTTCTCATGATGTAGATGATTTTATATTATGTATGAAAGACTCTACGTATGAAAATATTAAAAATTTAAGTTACAATTATAAATTAATTATTGAAGATAAAACTCTTTATCTACAACCACAGTTAAGTGAAAAAAATGTTATTCACATTCCTTTAGAATATAAAGATAAAACTATAGATGATCTAGAAATATCAATTAAAATTTCTGGTTTAACTCTTTATAAATCTATTGGAAATTTAAAAGATATTGAAGTAATCTATGATGATACTAAATGTATAGAAATATCAGATACTTACGATTTAAATATTAAACAAGTATCAGTTTATTCTGAAATTAAAGAAGTTGCAAAAAAGCTAGAAGAGTATGATGGATATACCATTATAAATACAAAAACATACACACAATATTCTAAACTCCAACAATTTCTTGCTAAGTTATATATTTATCTTTATATTTTGTTATCATCATTTGTAATAATAGTAATTTATTTTCTTTCTGGATTAATTTTAAATCATATTTATAAAACAAAAATATATGATTTCAATGTTTTTAGAACTTTAGGTGTAACAAAAAGCGATATGTCTAAAATATTAAGATATGAAGTTTTAATACAAACGTCAATAATATCGGTATTTACATATTTATTAACTTTAATAATAGGATTAATTTCAAATGAAGAATCTTTCTTTGTCATATTTAAATATTTTAATTTTGTTGCACTTTTACTATATTTTATAATAATAGTATTGTTAGGAATTTTACTAGCAAGAAAGATAAATAAAAAGCTATTTAAATTTTCAGTATCTAAAACATTTAAGGAGGAATAAAAATGATTAATACGTATAATCTAAATAAAAATTATAATTCTTTAAATGTTATTGATAATATTACACTTTCTTTACCATCTAAAGGTTTAGTTACATTACTAGGTCGATCTGGTTGTGGAAAAACCACTTTATTAAATGTTTTAGGTGGCCTTGATTCATTTAAAAGTGGTATAATTAATTATCAAAATATAGAGTTTAATAAATACAAAATGGATAATATTGATAATTATAGAAAATATAATTTTGGTTATATTTTTCAAAATTATAACATCCTAGAAAATAAAACAGTTTATGATAATTTACTTTTAGCTCTACATATTATTGGTATATATGATAAAGATGAATGTGATAAACGAATAAAAAATGCACTAACCGCAGTAGATATGTATAAATTTAGAAAAAAACTTGCAGGAGCTTTATCAGGAGGCCAAATGCAAAGAATATCTATTGCTAGATGTTTAATTAAAAAAAATAAGTTAATAATTGCAGATGAACCCACAGGTAATTTAGATAGTGAAACATCTTGTCAAATAATGAGGATTCTTAAAAAAATATCTAAAAATTCATTAGTATTATTTGTTACTCATAATAAAGATTTGGCATATACTTATTCAGATGTTTTGTATACATTAAAAGATGGTAAAATTGAAACAAAAGAAGAATTAGATAATTCTGTTATATATGAAAATAAATCACTTAATGATGTTTATTTACAAGATTTAAATAAGAATACTTTGTCATCTGATAATATAAATGTAAACTTATATTCTAATAATAATGATAAATTAGATATATCTATAATTGAACATAATGGAATATATTATCTAAAATCTAGTAAGAAAATCTCTTTAGATTATAATATGCTTAAATTGCATAATGAATCATATGAAAAGAAAGCTACAAAAGAAGAAAAATTTGATTATAGTGATTCTGATTATGAGGATATTAAAACAAATAGAAAAAAACAAATATTTACAACTTTTAAAGAAGAATTTATCTCATTTTTTGGTGGAAAACGTAAAACTAAATTATTTAAATTAGCTTTTATTTTAGTTGGAGTTATATTCTTTATATGCAATTTATTTTTAATATCTCAAGATAAAGATTATAGTGATGGATGTAACTATTTAAGTGATGTTTATTCATATTATTTATATGATGATTCTAATAGTTTGGAATTATTGAATTCGACCTTTATTGAAAATTTATCATATGAATATGATGATTATGTTACATTAAGGGTATATAAAAACTTTACTGTAAGTGATTACTTAAGGATTGGGTTAAATGTTTATAATGAATCTATACTTAAAGATGAAAATATTATAATAGGTAGAAGGCCTTTAAATAGTAAAGAATATGTTGTATCTTTAAGCTGTGCTAATACAATTCTTGAATTATATGAAAGTTCTAACCTAGAAACAGTTCTTGGTATAGAACTTGGAAGTTATAAAGACTTAGGTTCTATATGTATTGTTGGTGTATCTTATGATGAAGTTGATATAGCCTATAGATGTTTTGATGATGAAAAAGTTGACTTTCATTTTGGTAACGTATCTTCAAATATTTATTCTATAGATTATATGAATGATAATAATATAAACTTAATTGAAGGTATACTACCAGTAAATAATACAGATATTGTAATTACTAGCGATTTAAGTAAATTATATAATGTTAAATTATATGATAATATAAGTTCATATAAAGTTGTTGGAATAGCAGAAGATAGTCAAAATAGGATTTTTGCAAATAGAGATTTAGTTACTTACCTTAAAGGACTAAATGATGATGAAAAAATAACCTTTACTATAAAAAATGACGATTTATATGATATCATAATAGAAGATTACTTATTTAATGATTATTATGATTATATAGAAAATGCTAAATATGATTTTTCTTCTGAAAGAAATGGCTATATAGTGCTTACTATAGTCCTGTTAGTTATATGTGGAATATATACATTCTTTACAATGAAAAGTAAAATGTTACAAGATATTTATCAAATAGGTGTAGAAAGAGAACTAGGAAGAAAAAGGTCTTCTATTATATTTATTTATATAGTTAAATCATTTGTAACTGTAACTCTTACAATGGTAATAGGATATATTATATCTACAGTAATATATTCATATATTGCTATAAAACTTAATTCTTTTGATATGTCGATGACATTGTTACATAATAATATTACAACTTATTTAATGTTATTATTAATGTATATAGTAGGTATTTTCTTTGGAATATTACCAGTTTTAACATTACTTAGAAAAACTCCTGCTCAAATTGTTGCAAAATATGATATTTAAGACTTTAAAATTTTGAAAAAATTGGTATAATAGTATTATATCTAAAAGAAAGGATAATGTTTTGTTATGGCTAAAAATAGTAAAATGAAAAAAATTAAACAACTTCCTTGGGGATTAATTTTCCTTATTGCGATTATTGTTTTAAATGTAGGATTAATATTAGATTATACAATTATGGACTTAATTGGAGAAACTGAATTTACAGAAGTAGGGTTTAATAATTTCTTAGTAGGATTTACTTATACTTGCGATATTTTATATATAGGCATTAATATCTTACTTTTATTTATTAAAGAAAAATCTAAGAGTGTAATTAATATTTCAACTTGTGCGTTCTTAATGATTATCTTCTGGATTATTAAGTTCTGCTTAATTTGGTTTTAAGAGGTGATAAAATGAATTTTGTTAATAAGCTTATTTCAAGAATAACATCAATTTTAGCTTTATGTATAGCATTTGCACAAATTGTTATTTCACTAAATTATGATGAAAAAGATATTATGGTATTTGTTTTATCAATTGTATTTGTAGTACTTACTCTTGCAAATTTAGGATATGCTATATATTTAAATAAGAAATATAACGAAGATATTGAGACTAAATATAATTTAATTCCATCAATTGGATCTGCATTCTTTAGTGTAGCTACATTTGTTATAACTATGATTTCTTATTTATATTTAATCTGGTAATTTGGGCTATTTAATTAGCCCTTTTTATTTTTGGTAAAAGTTATGAGCATTATAAAAGATTATTTACGTATACTTAAAGAATTTATATTGAAATATTATATAATGATAATAATAGTATGTATTTATATAATATTATCAATAATATTTAAATTTACTAGTTGTATGTCTAAACTTTTAATAGGAATTCCGTGTCCTGGTTGTGGTATTACAAGAGCTTTTTTATGTTTGATTAAATTGGATATTAAAGGTGCAATTTATTATAATCCTTTAATATTTATAGTACCAATAATTACATGGATTTTAATATTTAAAGAAAGACCTATTATTAATAAAATATATAAAAGTAGATTGTTTTGGATTTTATTGTTTTGCTTTATATTTATAGTTTACATTTTAAGATTTATTTATATATTTCCAAATGAGCCGATGGAATATTATGATAATAATTTAGTAGAATATATCAAAAGAATATTTAAATAATTATCTGTTTATAAATGTTTCCTATTTGGAAACAAACGCATTGATTGTTATTTTAAACTATGATATACTATATTTGAAAGAAGATGGTTCTATGGAAAAAGAATATGGTAGTATTGTTTTATATAAAACTCAAGATGGAAATAATAAAATTGAAGTAAAAGTCTATGAAAATACTGTTTGGTTAAATCAAAAACAGTTATCTGATTTATTTTGTATCTCTAAAACAAGTATATGTGAACACATAAAAAAAATCTTTGAAGAGAATGAATTAATTGAAGAGTCAACTGTTCGGAAATTCCGAACAGTTGCTACTAATGGTAAAACTTATAATATGGAATACTATAATTTAGATATGATTATGGCGATTGGTTATAGAGTAAGAAATAATATTGATATTAATTTTAGAAAGTGGGCTACCGATGTATTAAAAGAATATATGGTAAAAGGATTTGCGATTAATGATGATATTTTAAAAGAATCTGGTGGTGGAAGATATTTTAAAGAATTATTATCACGTATTAGAGATATTCGTTCAAGCGAAAGAATATTTTAGCGTCAGGTTTTAGATATATTTACTACAAGTTCAGATTATGATCCCAAAAGTAAAATCGCTATTAATTTTTTTAAAACTGTTCAAAATAAAATGCATTATGCAGTTTCTGGGCATACAGCAGCTGAAATTATTAAAGAAAGGGCAAACTCTAATAAGGATTTTATGGGGCTTACTAATTTTAATGGTAATTATCCAATATATGATGATACAATTATAGCAAAAAATTATTTAGATGATAAAGAGTTGGATATGCTTAATAGAATAGTGTCTTTATATCTTGATTTTGCTGAACTTCAGGCGTTAGAAGAAAACGTTATGACGATGAGTGATTGGGTAAATCAATTAGATTATTTTTTGAAGATGAGCAAAAAAGAAGTTCTAAATGGAAAAGGCATCATTTCTCATGAAGAAGCTATGATTCATGCAAAAATTGAATATAGAAAATTTAAACAAAGATTATTTACAACTCCAACTAAAAATGAACAAAAATATTTAGAGAATTTTGCTGAATTATTAACTTATGAAAAAAGAACGAGTGAATAGTATATGGATATAGGAAAAAAGATAAAAGAAATAAGGATATCTAAGGGAATGACTTTAGATGCTCTTGCAAATAAATTGGGGTATAAAAGCAGAAGTGCTGTTTATAAAATAGAAAATAACGATGTTAAAATAAGTGTTGACAAATTAGAAAAAATTGCGACTGCTTTAGATGTTTCAGCTGACGAAATATTAAATAATAATGTTAAAAAAACGGATGCTAATAGAGTTATAAATGGAATTTTACAATATAATAAAGAATCTAATATGCTATATAAAATTTTTGGGGTTAAAGAAGATGAATATTATGATTTAGCAATAATTTCGCCTACATATAACCCTGATGATATATTTAGTGATGATGATAATATTATTTTGTTAAAAAAAGATTATTCTTATAGTACATATGACGTATATAGAGAAAATTATAAAATTTTATATATTAAATGTATGAATAGTGAGTCTAATATTATTGATTCAATATTACTGCTAGGTGTTACAAATGTTTTAAAAATTTTGTATCTTTCCACTGCTTATTCAATTGATAATGATCTATCATCAAAGATTGTAGTTTCGAATGAATGTGTTTTATTTAAAGGAATTAATACGATTCTTTGTGAAAATGATAAAAAAAATATAAATGAAAGCATAGTGCCCGTTAAAGATATTGACTTTGTAAATGAAATTGTTAATAAATCTATTAAAAATGATATTAGGATTAAACAAAAGAAAATATATTGTTTAAATAGTAGAATATTTTATTATTCTAATTTAGATGAAATAAAAAAATCTGGATTTAACATTTTAGAATACGGAAGTGGCTTATTTCATTATTATATAAATATGATAAATAAAACTGGTATAAGCTTATTGATTATATGCGATAATGAATTAAATAAAAAAAGTTTGTTTGAAAGAATCGAGGAAGATGATAATAATAGTATTATAAGAAAATGTCATATACCTAAGGTTATATCTTTAATAATAGACGAAAATAATTAATATAAATTTATATTGATTATATTATTATAAGTTGATTGTATAAATTACTTTCAGCTTTTTACTTATATAAGAAAAAGAATAATTAAAATTAGACAATTTTCTAAAAAACACCTAAATATAACTACAAAGAAAATAAAAAACGTGATATAATAATTTATAGATTTTTTATTAGAAATGGTGATTTTATGAAGTTAAAAGATGTAGATAAAAGTATGTTTACACCAATGATACAACAATATATTGAAGTTAAAGAAAATAATCCTGATTCAATTTTATTTTATAGAGTTGGAGATTTCTATGAAATGTTTTTTGATGATGCATATTTAGCGTCTCGTGAACTTGAAATCGCACTTACAGGAAAAGATGCGGGATATACTGAAAGGGTACCTATGTGTGGTATTCCTTTTCATGCATATTCCCAATATGCTGAAAAATTAGTTCAAAAAGGTTATAAGGTAGCTATAGTAGAACAAGTAGAAGATCCTTCTTTAACTAAGGGTTTAGTTAAAAGAGATGTAGTTAAAATTATAACGCCAGGTACTATTACTGATTTAGGTTTAAATGAAAAAGAGAATAATTTCATTGTTTCTATAGATAAGGTAAAAAATGAATTTATAATGACCTATGCTGATATTTCTACAGGCCAAATGCTTTTAACTATAATTAATTCAGAAGAATCACTTGCAAATGAAATCTTATCGCTTCATGCAAAAGAAATAGTATGTAAATCTTTTTTAAAACTTAAAACTTTTAAAACATTAGAAGAAAATTATCAAATTGTAATTTCATTATGTGATAATGATGAAATATCAAATGAATATCAATATATTTTAGATGATATTGATAAGGATAATTTTTCTTATACTATGCCTTGTATAGGAATTTTAATTAATTATTTATCTAAAACACAAAAACATAATATATTTCACCTACAACCAGTAAAATATTATTCATCTTTAAGTATACTTCACCTAGATCCATTTAGTAAAAGAAACTTAGAACTTACTGAAACTTTAAGACAAAATCAAAAGTCTGGTTCTCTTTTATGGTTACTTGATAAATGTCAAACAGCTATGGGGTCAAGGAAATTACGTTCTTGGATTGATAGGCCTTTAATTGATAAAGATGAAATAATTAAAAGACATAATTATGTTGAAGCTTTAATTAATAATTATATAGCTAAAGAAGAAATTAAAGAATCACTTAAAACAGTGTATGACCTTGAAAGAATTCTTGCAAAAGTATCTGTAGGTAGTGCTAATGCTAAAGATTTAGTACAATTAAGAAGGAGTTTAGCTAATATTCCTACTTTAAAAGAAAATGTAAGACTTCTTGGTACTAAAGATGCACAGGAATTATCTGAAAATATTGACACACATTCTAAACTATATGAATTATTACAAAGAACACTTAAAGATGATCCGCCCATGCAAATTAAAGAAGGTAATATGATTAAGCCTTTATATAATAAGGAATTAGATGATTTAAAAGAAATTTCTTCTAATTCTAAGGATTGGATATCAAAATTTGAAGAAAGCGAAAAAGAACGTACTGGTATTAAAACACTTCATGTAGGATATAATAGAGTATTTGGTTATTATATTGAAGTATCTAAAGGTGCACTTGCAAATTTAACTGATTCAGAACATTATGAACGTAAACAAACACTTGCAAATGCTGAAAGATTTATAACACCAGAACTTAAAAAGTATGAACAAATAGTATTAGGTTCTACTGAAAAAATAGCTAAACTTGAATATGAATTGTTTACAGAAATTAGAGATATTTGTCAAGGATTTACTAAATCTTTACAATTACTTGCAAGTCAAATATCAGATATAGATTGTCTCCTTTCTTTTGCAGAAGTATCTGTAAAATATAATTATGTAAGACCTGAAATATCTATGCGTCGTGAAGTTAATATAATAGAAGGACGCCATCCTGTAGTTGAAAGTATTTTGAAGGATGATTATATTGAAAATGATGTTATTATAAATACATATAATAATATTTTAATTACAGGTCCTAATATGAGTGGTAAATCTACTTATATGAGAATGTTAGCTTTAATTGTAATTATGAACCAAATAGGATGTTACGTACCTGCAAAAAGTGCATCTTTAATGATTTTTGATGCAATCTATACTAGAATAGGCGCTTCTGATGATTTAATATCTGGTCAATCTACATTTATGGTTGAAATGTTAGAAGCGAACTATGCAATTAAAAATGCAACTAAAAATTCACTTGTTTTATTTGACGAACTTGGTCGTGGTACATCAACATATGATGGTATGGCCCTTGCTCAAGGTTTTATCGAATATGTTCATGAAAAAATTGGTTGTGTAATGTTATTTTCAACTCATTATCATGAACTTACTGATTTAGAACATACACTTAAGCATTTGAAAAATGTTCATGTAGAAGCCGAAGAATCTAAAGGTAAAGTTGTATTCTTACACAAAGTTCATGATGGCGCTTGTGATAAATCATATGGTATAAATGTTGCTTCTATTGCAGGACTTCCTAGAAGTTTAATTGAAAGAAGCAAACAAATATTAATCTCACTAGAGGAAAATTTCAAAAAGGATGAATCTAAATTAGATTTATTTGATTTTAATGCATATGAAGAATCAAAAGAAAATATAGAAGAAGAAAAAGCTTATAATTTAAAACATTCTTTAGAAATATTAGATATTGATTCACTTACTCCTCGTGAAGCACTTGATTGGCTTTATAAAGAAAAAAGTCGTTTAGAATAGGGTGGTATAATGGCTCATATAGTTCAATTAGATGAAAGATTATCAAATATGATAGCTGCAGGAGAGGTTGTAGAAAGACCATCTTCTGTAGTTAAGGAATTAGTAGAAAATGCAATTGATGCAGGCGCCTCAACTATTTCAATTTCACTTATTGATAGTGGTATTAAAGAAATTACAATTGAAGATAATGGATGCGGTATGTCAAAAAATGATGCTAAACTTTGTTTTTCACGTCATGCAACATCTAAAATTAAAAACGAATATGACCTCTTTAGAATTCAAACTTTAGGTTTTAGAGGCGAAGCTATTCCTTCAATTTCTTCAGTATCTAAGTTTACGCTTATAACATCTGATGGTGATGAATCTTTAAAAATAATTTATAAAGGTGGTCATTTAGAAGATATTGTATCTGCATCAAGAAGTAAGGGGACTACTATTAAAGTAGAAAACTTATTTTATAATGTGCCAGCAAGACTTAAATACTTAAAAAGTATGAATTCTGAACTTGCAAGTATTACATTTTTAGTATCTAAATATATCCTTGCAAATCCTGATATAAGTTTTACTTTGTCTAATAATGGTAAACTTATTTATAAAACATTAGGAAATGGTGATATTGTTAGAATATTTGGGCAATTATATGGTCTTGAGGTTGCTAAAGGTTTACTTCAAAAATCATATCATGGTCAAGGGTTTGATATTAATTTAACAATATGTAAATCGGTGATTTCTAGAGCTAATAAACTTGAAATTACAACAATAGTTAATAATAGATATGTTAAATCGAATGCTATAAACGAAGCCATTATTAAAGGATATCATACATATATTCCAGAAGGAAGGTATCCTATAGCTTTAGTTGATGTTACAATAGATCCTACTTTAATAGATGTAAATGTCCACCCAACTAAGATGCAAATTAAGATTTCAAATGAAGAAGAAATGTCTTCAATAATAGAAACATTAACTAAAGAATTACTTAAAAGTGCATCACAAATACCTGAGGCATTTAGTGAAAATAAAAGTAATAAAAGTTATTTAAAACAAAATATATTTGAAGATGAATATATACTTGAAGAAAGTATTCAGCTAAATAAAGAAAATAATATATCTAAAGAAACTGATAATTCTTATTTAAATAAGCTTATAAATGATTCTAATAGTAAAACTATTATTAAAGAAGAGTATAAGGCAAGTGATGAAATATCAAAAAAATTAGATGACTTACTAAATACATCTTCTAATTATTATAATGAAAATAAAAAAGAAGAAGTGAAAGAAGAAAAAATAGAAATAAAAAAAGATACTCTTCCTTATTTAGAATATTGTGGACAAGTACATGGCACATATTTAATATTTCAAAACGATGAAGGTATGTATTTGATGGATCAACATGCGGCTGCAGAAAGAGTTAATTATGAATATTATTTAAATGTACTTTCTCATCCTGTAAAAGCTTCATCTTGTATGCTAATACCAATGTCGTTATCTTTTACGCAATCAGAAACTATTTATATTGATGAAAATATTGATATATTCACAGATTTAGGATTCATACTTGAAAAAGAAGGATTAAATACTTATGAGGTAAAAGAGTATCCAATGTGGGTACATGTTGAAGATATAGAAGATTTAATAAGAAATATTTTATATAATGCTTATAAAGATCAAACATTTACTATAGAAAATTATCGTGATAGACTTGCGGCTAGTGTAGCATGTAAAGCTTCTATTAAAGCTAATCATGCAATAAAGAAAGAAGAAATTGATACTTTACTTATAAATTTAAGAAAGTGTGACAATCCATATACTTGTCCGCATGGAAGACCTACACTTATTAAGTTTACAACTTTAGAAATTGAAAAAATGTTTAAGAGGGTGATGTAATGAAACGTGTTATAGCGATTGTAGGTCCTACTGCAGTTGGTAAAACAAAAATTTCAATAGAACTTGCACGTCGTTTAAATGCGAGCATTATATCAGGTGATAGTGTTGCTGTATATAAAGGACTTGATATTGGTAGCGCAAAACCTACTAAAGAAGAAATGAATGGTATTAAACATTACTTAATAGATGAACTTGAACCAACAGAACAATATGATGTTATGGATTTTCAAAGAAAAGCTAGGGATATTATTGATTCAAGTCGTTCACCTATAATTATATGTGGTGGTACAGGTTTATATGTAAAAAGTGTACTTTATAATTATGAATTTGAAGCAAGTAAACGTGATATGAATTTTGAAGAAAAATTTAAAGATTTTTCAAATGAAGAATTATATCATTACCTTCTAAAAATAGATCCTTTACTTGATCAAAATAGAATTCATATGAATAATAGAAAAAGAGTTTTAAGAGCTATTGAGATAAAAGAATCATCTAATAAATCTATAGAACATTTTAATAAAAAAGATGAACCTTATTATGAATCTTATATTATTTATTTAAATGTTTCAAATAGAGACTTACTTTATAAAAGGATTAATGAAAGAGTAGATGAAATGTTTGCAAAAGGTCTTTTATATGAAGTTTTTTCACTTCATAAAAAAGGTATTAATCCTAATGCTATAGGATATAAAGAATTAATTCCGTTTATCGAACATGAAATTACTTTAGAAACTGCAAGTGATGAAATAAAGAAAAATTCTCGTCATTTAGCTAAAAGACAAATGACTTGGTTTAGAACGCAAATGGATACTCACTTTTACGAGGTAAATCTTTTAGATATTAATCAAACAATTGATGAAATATATAAAGATGTAAAGGAGTTTTTAGAAAGATGAAATATTATTTAATAGGACTTCCTGGATGTGGAAAAACTACAGTTGGTAAAGAACTTGCAAAAAGTTTAAAATTAAATTTTTTTGATATTGATAAAATGATTAAAGATGAGTATGGAGATATTCCTTTAATATTCAAAGAATATGGAGAAGATTATTTTAGAAACTTAGAAACTAAAATGCTTAAAAAACTTGAAGAATATGATGATTGTGTTATATCCTGTGGTGGAGGAATTGTTGAGAAAACTATTAATAAAGATTATATGAATGGTCTTGTTGTTTATTTAGAAGTTCCACTTGATGAAATTAAAAGAAGACTTGGTCAAAATACTTCATCTCGTCCTTTAATGAAAAATAATAGTGTTGAGGATTTATACGAAAGAAGGAAAAATAAATATTTATTATTTTCAACATTTAGTATAAAAAATCAAATTATATCTACTGCTATAAAAGATATTAAAAAGGAAAGTAAAAAGTATGGAAAATAAAAAGGTTTTAATTATTAATGGACCTAATTTAAATATGTTAGGTAAAAGAAATGAAGACCATTATGGTACTGTTACGCTAGATGATATTTATAAGCTTATAAATGATTTTGGTGTATTTGAATATTCTTTTTTTCAATCTAATCATGAAGGTGACATTATAGATAGAATCCAATGCCTTAATTATGATGCAATCGTAATTAATGCAGGAGCTTATACTCATACATCTGTTGCGATACATGATGCACTTGAAATATTTACAGGCCCGAAGGTTGAGGTGCATTTATCAGACGTAGATAATAGAGAAGAATTTAGGAAGATTAATTTTATTCGTGATGTATGTAACCTGACTATTACAAATCAAAAAGAACAAGGATATATTGAAGCTTTAAAATATTTAAAAAATTATTTTCAATTATAATCAATGATTCCACTAGTATACGCTAGTGGTTTTTTATCGTGTAAAATCTAATTAGGGAAGCAAAAGTAAAGCATTCTTTACAAAAAAGTGAAAATAATGTAAAAAAAGTAAAAAAATGAAAAAAACTTTAAAAAAAATCGCAAAAATCGCCTTTATTATAAGTGAAGGGTTAATTTTTAAT
>CAZGBY010000012.1:0-33643 GCA_964524125.1 uncultured Clostridium sp. | reverse complement strand
GAAATTTGTGAATTATTGATTCCTTTTTTTCTTTAAGTTTATTTTACCATTTACATTTAGAATATTATTCATATATTTATATTTTAGTTTGAAACTCCATTTTATCATCATAATTAAATTAACAATGTATTACTTTACCATAATAATTATCAAGTAAAGATTAATATCATATCTTAATGATTTGTTCAATAATAGAATTCGTATTATATTTATGTTTAACTATATTAACTTTACTATTATACTTAAGAATATAAATAATATTTGTTCAACAATTAATATTTTAAAGTTTTTTTATTCTATGAATAGATTCTAAAGTACTAATGAAAACAAAGTAAATAATTATAATGTCTCTTCATTAGTTTTCTTAAAATTACATCACATTTATCCATTAAGTAAAATTAACGTTTCTTTTGTAATCTTATTAATTTTTCGTTTCCTTAATTCAATTATAGTTTGTTATTTGATTAATAATGTTTTATTCAGAAAATTGCATAACATAAAGTTATTAGTATACTATCTATTTAAAATTAATAACTCTAATTATTATAAATATTTTTCTTTTTTTAACAATCACAATCAAAACAAAACATCCACTAACGTGAATGTTTTGAACCAATCGTCTTAAATTATCTAATGATATCTAAAATTAATTTAGATTCTACTTTTTCATCAGTAATATTGAACGCTTCTAAAGCCTTCTTACAAGATTCTTCAGTATTCTTACCATTAGTATGAATATAGCAAAGAACGTCTCCTTCTTTAACCATATCTCCAACCTTCTTATTAAGTACAATACCTACAGCCATATCAATCTTATCTTCTAGAGTTTCACGTCCAGCACCTAAAATCATAGCAGCATGTCCAATACCTAAAGCATCAATATGATTTACACAACCAGATTTTAAAGCCTTAACTTCTACAACTTCATTTGCTTTTGCAAATAATTCTGGATTAGTAATATAGTTAGTATTACCTCCTTGAGCTTCAACAAGTTCAATTAACTTACCTAATGCTTTCTTATTGTTAATATTTTCAATCATAGCCGCTTTAGCTTCTTCTAATGTTGTAAACTTCTTAGCATCAACAAGTAAATAAGAACCAATTTCTAAACATAAGTTTAATAAATCCTTAGGACCATTACCATTTAATGTAGCAATAGCTTCTTTAACTTCAAGAGCATTACCAACTGCCAAACCTAAAGGTTCTTCCATATTAGTTAATACAGCAGTCATATGACGACCACAGTTAGTACCAATTTGACACATTAATTTTGCAAGTTTTCTAGCATCATCAATGTTTTTCATAAATGCACCTGCACCAACCTTAACATCAAGACAAATAGCATTAGCTCCAGATGCAAGTTTTTTAGACATAATTGAAGATGCAATTAAAGGTATTGAAGAAACTGTAGCTGTAACATCTCTTAATGCATATAATTTCTTATCAGCTGGAGTTAAGTTACCAGTTTGTCCTACGATTGCAATTTGTGTCTTCTTAACTTGCTTAATAAAATCTTCAGGAGAAACTGCAATATTAAATCCTTCAATTGATTCAAGTTTATCAAGTGTACCACCAGTATGTCCAAGTCCACGTCCAGACATCTTAGCAAAATTACAACCAAATGAAGCTACAAGTGGTGCTAAAACTAAAGAAGTTTTATCTCCAACTCCACCAGTTGAATGCTTATCTACTTTTACTCCTTCAATTTCTGATAAGTCAAGTTTATCTCCAGATTCAAGCATAGCAAGTGCTAAATTAGTAGATTCTTCATCATCCATACCCTTGCAGTATACAGCCATTAAAAATGCAGATACTTGATAATCTGGAATTTCACCTTTAGTGTATCCTTCAATGATAAAATTAATTTCTTCTTGAGATAGTTTATAGCCATCTCTTTTCTTTTCGATCAAATCGATCATTCTCATAAATATTCACCAATAACCTTTCTTATAATTTATTATAAAATCCAAGACATTTAATTTTAAATTTACCTTCTGAGTTAATTCTTTCAATTAAACCTTGAATCTCATTAATATTTCCAGATGCTAAAAATTCAGTATAAAAATAATACTTACCTAAACCTTCTTTAGTAGGTCTAGACATTATAGCATTTAAATTAATTCTAAGTGCATAAAACTTAACTAACGCTTCTATAAGAATACCAGGTTCATCAATTAAAGCTTCAAGTATTAATGAGCATTTAGAATTTAAAGATATTTCATTATTCATCTCAGTTGAAAGTACTAAAAATCTAGTAAAGTTATTATTACTATCTTCTACATTATCAATTCTCAATTTAAAATAAGATGTATCTAAGTGTATTGGTACTATTGCACCATATGTTTCACCAGAATTTTTAAGTTTGTCGTAAGATATTATATTACTTTCAGTTTCGATAACTTCAAATTTATGTTCATTTATAAAATCTAGACATTGCCCTTTAGCTTTAAATTGAACATATATTTTTTTCACTTTAGATATATCACTTGATTTTGATATAAAACAAAAATGGATAGGTAATGATATTTCACTTTCAATATAAAGGTTATATTTATTAAGCATATCTAATGTTTCTTGTACATAACCATCTAAGGTATTTTCAAATGGTAAGATACCATAACCATTTTTAGCTATTTCTTTAGCTGTAAGTGAAATTGTAGGATATAGGCAAATATTATAATCTATATTATTTTTTTCACTTACTAATTTTGCTGCTAAATCACTAAAAGTACCACTAGGACCTAAAGTAATTAAATTATTTAATTTCATCTTTTCCATCATAAAATTACTTTCTTTCTTAAATGAATAAACATTTTGTTTAGGTATTTTAAAGATTTGAATATTATTATCTTTAATATATATAGCACTATCTTCTTCACATGCATATGCATTTATGTTATTTTTTATAACATAATCTTTAAAATATAAAATTCTATCATTTAAATCAAAATGTGGACAAAATCCAATATTTATATATCCTAGACCCTTATAAATTTTATAATTATAATAATTCCCATTATCTTCATATGATTCAATATCAGTTAAACCATACTGTGATAACATATTAGCTCCAGCTGATACGCCAGCAATTATTATATTTTTTTCAGATGCATAGTCCAGTATTTTATTATACTTATTTTTCAATAAAAAATCAACTAAAAATATGGTACTTCCACCACTAAAATATAAAATATCACAATTATCTATTAATTTAATAATATCATCATATAGAGGTAATTTAGTCAAATATAAAACTTCTAAATTATAAGTTAAATCTTTAAGTTCTATTTTAAAATTATCAATGGTTCTATTTGAATCATAACCTGCAAGTGGTACAAATAATATATTAGGACATTCTTTTTTTGTTAAATTTAATAATCTTTCTAAAATATAAGATTTACCTAAATCAAAATCATGTCCACCCATTAAAAAATAAGAAGCCATTATTTCACCTCAAATTTATATCCATAACCACGAATCGTTTGAATATAATCTTTATGATTTTCTAAAGTATTTCTTAACATTTTTATATGAGTATCAATTGTTCTATCATCACCAAAGAATCCATAACCCCAAACATCATTTAATAATTTTTCTCTTTCTATTGCAATACCATTATGTTCTGTTAAATATTTAAGCAATTGATATTCTTTTTGGGTTACTGATTTTTCTTTTCCATCTACATAAACAGCTCTACCTTCTAAATCAAGTTCAACAGCACCATATCTTAGATGCTTATTAGCTTTTTGATTCATCCAATTTTTAATTTTCCATACTATTTCTTCTTTAAAATAAGGTTTTCTAATATAGTCTATACATCCTGATTCATACGCAAATATTACATCAATTTTAGACGTTCTTTCTGATGTCAAAATAACAGGCAAATTAGAACTTTCTTTTATTTTTTTTAAAGTAGATATACCATCTAATGATGGCATATCAACATCCATCAAAACAATATCACATTGATTTGACACTAAATAATTTAAAGCATCAACACCGTTATAACAACTAATTGCATCAATACCCGAATTTATCATTTCATTTGTCAGTTCATCATTTAATGTTTTATCATCATCTACAATTAATAATTTCATAAGTAAAACCTCACAACACTATAATGATTATATCATTTCCTTTTGTGAAAATAAAGTGAAATATTTAACATACACAACAAAAAATTTAAAAAGCCAATCTCTATAATTGACTTTCTAAACTATTTTTATTTTTTTGACCCAATCTATTAGGATCTTTTATTTTTCTGGCTTCAAGTCTATAAATAGGACCTTTTTTAGACCATTTATCCTCATATTCTGTAGTAATATTAAATAAATCCGTCTTATGAAGATCTAAATATATATTTGACAAATACCAATTATTTTGTGAAAATGATTCTAAAGATGATTCAAATAATAATCTATTATCAGTTTTTTGTATTATTGCCCCATCATTCTTTAAGATATTTTCAAATATATTTAAATAAATATATGAGGTTAATCTTCTTTTAGCATGACGACTCTTTGGCCATGGGTCTGAAAAATTTAGATAAATTTCATCTATTTCACCATTTTCAAATACTTCATTAAGCATTAAAGCATCAAGTAATACTAATCTTAAATTAGGAATATCCTCTTCTTGAACTTTTTGTAATGTTCTTATTAAGACACTATCAAATTTTTCAATTGCGATAAAGTTTATATCAGGATATACCTTAGCAAGTCCCATCATAAATTGACCTTTACCACAACCAACTTCAATATGGATAGGATTATTATTTTTAAATACTTCTTTATTCCAATTCCCCTTAAAATCTTTTGGATTTGGAATAAAATATTTAGTGTCCTTTAATAAATCTTCATAAGCATTTTTAACATTTCTTAGTCTCATTATTTGTTACCAACCTATAAATAGCATTTGTATAAATCGCTATTGTTTTTATAAAATCATCAACATAAACATATTCATCAGCTTGATGATCTACATCTTCTCTACCAATAAATTGAGGTCCAAACGCTACTGCATTATCAATAAATTTAGCATATGTACCACCGCCAATAGTATATGATTCATTTACATTATCATTTGTAATATCTTTATAAGCAGACATTAAAGTTTTAACTAAATAAGAATCTTTAGGTACAAAATGTAGTTTTCCACCTTGTTTAACATTTGCAGTTAAACTTGTATTATAAAGTGCTTTATCAAGTTGAGTTTGCATCAATGATTCATGATTTTCTATAGGACATCTTACATCAACACCAATAAATACATTACCATTTTCTATTTTAACAATTCCTACATTTTGAGTTAGTTCTTTCATTTCATCGTGATATACATTAATGCCAAGCTTTTCACCATAAAAATCATTTATCAAATAGTTTGACATAAATTCAGATAAAGTACATTTAGCATATTTATTTATAAATTCAAATAAAATAAATGTAGCATTCTTCCCTTTTTGTGGTGACATTGCATGTGCAGATACACCATATGCAATATAAACTCCATCTTTTATTTCACCTTTATAATTATTTTCTTCTAAGAAACTTAAATATTCTTTTTCTAAATTAATATCTAATGTCATTTTAGCTTCATCTGGTACTATATTATAACGTTCTCCTGCATAAAATGATACAATATGAGATTCCATCTTACCTTCAATGTCATAATGAATCCCAACCTTTTCACCATTTATACATGGAAAACATGCATCTGGAGAAAATCCAATTTCAGGCATAGGATTTACTGAAAAATAATGTTCTAAGCAACGAGAACCAGTTTCTTCATCACAGCCCATAATAAGAAGTATTTTCTTATTAGGAACAACATTCATATCTCTTAAAATTTTAAGTGCAATATATGATGCTGCAAGTGGTCCTTTATCATCATTTACTCCACGACCTGTAAGTCTTGTACCATCAATAGATAATGTTGCACAAAACGGATCATTTGTCCATTTTCCTACTGCAGGTACAACATCTAAATGTGCTAAAATGCCTAATGTTTCTTCACCTTCTCCAAATGAAATATGACCAGCATAATTATCACAATTATAAACTTCAAAACCTTCAGATTGAGCATATTCTAACATAAAATTAAGCACTTCTTTGTTCCCCTTACCAAAAGGTGCATCACTATTTTCATTATATTCATCAAGTACTGAATTATAAGATACAAGCTTTTGAGTTAAAGAAATCCATTCATCTTTATATAAAGATGCTCTTTTCATGAATTCTTCATTTAATTTTTCCATGTCATCATCCTCACTAACTTTATTTAATAATGACCCCAAGAAAAGTCCTATTATAAATAATATAATACCACAAATCCACATCCATACACCCTTAGTTGAATTAAATAAATAATTATTATTTTTATCAAGTAATACAACAATTACCATTGCAAATACACTACCAAATACAAATCCTAAAACTGTAAAGTCAGATATAGCTTTAAATTTCTTAAATAATGTTTTAATAAGTACTGCACACCCAACTAAACCTATTAAACAACCAATACCAAAAAATATAATTTGTACAATAAGTTGTCCAATCATACTAAAATCTAAATGTAAACAAGCTTCAACAAAATCACTTACAAGTTTTAAAGTTGTATCATAATATCCACTAGATGCAAGTATCATTGAACCTGAAACACCTGGTATAATCATCGCGGCTGCGGCTACAGCCCCTACACAAATAAGTATTATAAAGTCTACAATATTTAAACCTAAATTTTTATCAGCACCACTTGTAATAAAAGGTAGTCCAATCATTATTAAAAAAGCTATGATAAAACCAATAATTCCTTTTTTATTGATCCCATGATTTACCTTACATTCTTTAGACATTTTTATAAATCCAGTAATTACTATTCCACAAAATAATAAAGATACTGGAAGTGGTGCAAAACTATAAAGACGCTCAAGTAAAACCGCACCACCTAAAATACCTATTAGAGTACCAATAATAAACATCCAATGTTTCTTTATAGTCACAATTGGATGTTTAATAATGTTAGAAAATAAGTCAATCATTTTATCATATGCTTTTAAAATAACCGCAACTGTACCACCAGAAAGTCCAGCAACTACATTAGCTAAACCTACAGCCATTCCTTTAAACATATCAATAATTTTTTTCATATAATTAATACTCTTTTCCTAAATGTAATTCATAAATTTTATCAGTAAGTCCTAATATTGCTTCTGCTTCATCAACGCCTTCAGCTACAATAGTTATAAAAGAGCCATTATTAGCGCCAAGCGACATAACTCCCATAATAGATTTTAAATTAATACTTCTTCCATCCATTCTAACTTCAATATTAGAATTATACTTATTAGCTTCTGCAACTAAATTAGTAGCTGGTCTTGCATGAATACCAGCTTCTGCTGTAATTAAAAAAGTCTTTTCCATTTTCCTCTCTCCTTATTATTTCTTAATCTTATCTAAATTTTTAACTATTTCTTTAGATTCATATTTAAATAATGTTTTAACATTGTTACCAGTAATAAAAGCACCCTTAGGAGATAACTTCATAATTTGTACTTGATTAATTAAACTAGTATCATTAAGTTCAAATTTAACTCTAGCATTTTCAACTGAATAACTTAAAATATTATCAATTCCACCAAGTGATGAAATTACTTCTTCCATAAATAGAGAATCTACTTTTTGTCCTTTTTCTTTCTTTGTTAATTTAACAATTAATAATATAACACATGTAAGTATTAAAACTGAAACTATGATTATTATAGTTAATGCTAAACTAGAAATTAACAACATATAAAATTCACCTCATCTTGTGTTTTTATTATATTATAAAGAATTATTAAGATTAATTCAAGATTCAAGTTTTAAAAATAAAGAAAATATAGGCTATAATTATATAATTTTCTATAATTTAAACATATTTTAAAGTAGGAGGTGAAATATTGGATAATATAAATAATAATTTAGAATTTTCAGATTCTTATATTATGGATTTACTTATGAGAATAGATAAAATGCAAAAAGAAGCCGTAATTTCTGAAGAAGGTAACTGTGTAACATGTCAAAATGCTTTATTTTCGTTTACTAATAACACTGTACCACTTTCAATAGGGCTTAAGTGTGGTGGCGAACTCACTGCTAAAATAGGAGTTTCTGACACAACTACAACATATTTTAAAGTAGAATCAATAAGAGCTTGTAGATATATAACTTTAAGATTACTCGAAGCTGATGATACAAATACACTAACTGCTACTTCTTATACTTTAACAATTGATGGAAATTGTATATGTTATATTGAATGTTTTGACCCTATATCTACTACTTCATGTAATTTACAAACTTTATAGTTTTAAAATATTAATATTTTCTATTTCATCTAATCTAATATTTATGATATTTCCTTTTGAGTCTATTTTAAGACCATCATTATCAACGCTCTTTACTACACCTTCGGTTAAGGTGTTTTTTGTTCTTACCTCTACTAATATATTCATTTTATAATATAACATAGCTTCAATATCATCAAGTCTATTTAAAGATACATTTCTTTTATTTAATGTTTTATCTGTTTCTTTCATTTTTTGGATTGAATCTATAAACATTAACGGCTTTGAATCAGACATAAAAAAATCACCTATTAATTAATATGTAATAAGTGATTTATATATTCTTATAGGATCTTCTTTTGGAAAAATTTCTTTATAAAATTATTTATATTTTTACTTAAGCTGTTCTTTGATTTTTCTTCTTTAATCTTAATATGTTTTATTTTTAAATTATTATCATAAGCTAGTTCTTTTAATATTAAATTAATATTATCAGCTAATATATTTATTTTAGAAAAATCAAAATTATATATTTTAAAATCTAAATTTGAAGGAATTGTATAAATTGTAGTATTAATTTTAAAATAGTGAAGTACATTAATAATTTGAATCATATTTTCTTTAAAACTATTTAAAGTATATTCTCCATTTAAAATAGATACAACATCATAATAACCTATTTCTATTAAAGCATTATTAAACGATGAATTTTTATTTAAAATTTTAAGCAATTCATTAAGTGCATAATTAGAATTATAATTAATACAAGAAAAATTATATATATTAAATTTCTTATTTAGTTTATTAAATAAAGTTTTAGAAAATTTGTCTTCTTTTGATTCTAGATTTAAAAATAAATTTGAACCTAGGATCATCATAGTATCTTTACTTGTCATAGTATTCACCTACTAACCTAGTTTACAACACTAGTTTACACCTTGGAATAATTTATGTCAACGTTTTTAATAAAAATAATTGTATTTATTGTAATTTTATGTTAAAATACTTCACATAAGAGGTGTTTATTATGTTAAATATAAATGATATTTTAAATAAATGGTTGGATGAACTTGAAGGATTTAGATTTCCTGATTATGAAAGATTTCCAGATATAGATTTATACATGGAACAAGTAATTACATACTTAGATAGAAGTCTTTCTATTTTCAGTACTAGTTCTTTAGATAAGCAAATCACATCATCTATGATTAATAACTATGTTAAAGGTCAAGTTATAAAAGCACCTATTTGTAAAAAATATTCCAAAGAACATTTAGCATTACTTGAAGAAACATATGCATTAAAACAAGTATTAACTATTAGTGAAATTAAACAAATTTTAGATAATAAATATGAATCAGGCGATAATGTGACAGCGTTTAATAATTTTAAGAATTTATATGGCGCTAAGCTTGATGAAGCATCACAAAAAACAAAAAACGCATTAAAGAATGTAGATGAAAATGATACTGAAGCTTTAACAGATATAGCACTTTCACTTGCGGTTACAGCTAATGCTTATATTACTATATCTAAAAGAATATTATTCTTATTAAATAAGAATGAAGAAATCAGGCATCAACAAGAAGAATTAAAAAATGAAGAAGAAAATAATAACAATGATGATAATGAAACTTCTTCTACTTCTGGTAGTTATTCATACTTCTAAAAAAAATTCTCCAGTTTGTTAACTGGAGTTTTTTTATTATTTACCTGATACTTGAAGTGATTTTATGTATACAGAACCACAACCAATTTTTCCTTTCACTTCAAAATCATTTGACATACAAACTACATCATTTAATACTTCTTTAATATTACCAGATACTATTATTAATGTAACAGGTCGAGTAATTTTACCATTTTCAATCATAAAACCAGAAGATTGTAAATTAAATGAACCTGTTACGGAATTAACACCAGCATGTTGTCCCATCATACTAGTTATAAAAACACCTTCTTTAATATCTTTTATCATATCATTAAAAGAAATATTATCATAATTAAAACATAAATTAGTAGGCATAACAGATATATTTCCACTTGAATTTTTAAATCCATTACCTGTAGATTTAGAATTAAGCATTTTAGCAGTAGTTAAATTATGAAGATAGGTTTTTAGAATACCATTTTCTACAACTAAAGTATCTTTAGCACTAACACCTTCATCATCAAATGTATATTTATTATAAGATTTATTACATAAAGGTAAATCATTTATGGTAATATTAGACCCAAATACATCACAACCTACTTTACCTTCAAGTAATGACATCTTCTTAATTACTGCATCACCACAAAACATTGGTAAAAAACAAGTCATAAGCGATGAAAACATCTTATTTTCAAATACTACAGGATATTTTTTAGATTCAATAGACTCAGCTCCTAAAGAATCTAAAGTTCTTTTAAGGGCAAATTCATAAATTTTGGCATAATCTATATAATCTTTAGAATCTAAGAAAGTAAAATAACTACCATTTTTAGTATCATTCCCATTAGATACAACACAAGATACATATAATGCAAGTACTTCTTTTTCTCGTTTGACATTTAAAGAGTTAGAATTTTCAATTGAAACTTCTTCTTTTTCGTAATCTAGAGAAATAGTTACATTAGTAACTAAAGATGATTTTTCCTTTAAAAATTTTTCAATTTTTTTAGCAGTACTTTCCATATCAGCTAAAGATATATATAAATCCTTATCTTCTTTACAAATGGGGTAATCATTGTCACCTTTATATATAAAATAAGGATCATTTGACTCTGTTATGGATGCGTTGTTTTTAATTGTATCTATAATATAAGAGATTTGTTCTTCATCATCATTTTCTACATATAGTGAACTTATATAATTATTGTATACTCCTCTTATATAAACTTCTTTCTTTTCAAATGATATATTATCATCAAGATGTCCATCAAATAAAGATAAAGATTGACCAAAAGATTTAATTTTATAAACTTCAATTTCAGTAATACCATTTTTAAAAGCTTCATTTTTAAGTGTAATAAAATCCATTATTTTTTACCTCCTTGTCCACCTACAGTCATATTTAAAATACGAATAGTTGGTTGACCAACATTTGCAGGTACAGATCCTGATTTAGAGCCACATACTCCATGACCAAATGTTTGATTATTACTGATCATATCAATATTTAATAAAGCATTAGCACCATTACCAATTAAAGTAGCCCCTCTTACAGGATGAGTAATTTTACCATCTTCTATCATATAACCTTCATTAACTGCAAAATTAAACTCTCCCGTTACAGGGTTTACTGAACCTCCTCCCATAGATTTAGCAAATAGACCATATTTAGTATTTTTAATAATATCATCAAAACTAGATGTACCATTAGCTATAAACGTATTAGTCATACGTGAGGTTGGTGAAAATCTATATGATTCACGACGAGAACTACCAGTAGATTCCATTTTCATACGACGATTATTTCTATCATCTATCATATATCCTTGTAAAATTCCATTTTTAATTAGAACATTACGCTTTGTAATATTTCCCTCATCATCACAGTTTGTAGAACCCCATTCATTATACAATGTACCATCATCAATAGCTGTAACAATATCAGATGCAATTTTACATCCTAATTTATTTGTAAATACAGAAAGTCCCTTTGCAACTGAAGTAGCTTCAAGCGAATGCCCACATGCTTCATGAAACAAAACTCCACCAAATCCATTATGAATTACAACAGGATAAACACCACCAACCATTTCTGGTGCATTTAACATATTTAAACAACCTTTACATAATTCTTTAGCAAAAGAAACTAAATCCTTATTTTCATATGTACTAAGTCCAAAATTCCCACCAATTGTTGATGATTGACTTTGTGTTTTATTATTATCTTTAGCTATAATTTGAGCAGATATTCTTTGTTGGTTTCTTATATCTTTTATATATTTACCATTTGAATTAGCAATTGTAACATATTGAGTTTTATCATTAATTCCAACTATTCTTTGAACTATTCTTTCATCATATGATTTAATTGTGTCATCAACTATTTTTAAATATTTAATTTTTTCACTTGGATTTATCTTAGAACTTGGTATATCGATATTTACAAAACCATTTTTAGTAGCATCTTCTTCTTTAAAATCATATTTAATATTTTTATTAGCTTCATTATAAGAAGAAATCAACTTATTAGTTAGTCTTAACATACCATCAAGTGTTACATCTGATGTATATCCATAAACCTCTTCATAATTAAGTAATATTCTAATACCTACCCCATAGATATGTTTACTTGATACATTTTCTATTTTTGAAGAAATCATTTGAATAGAATTTGTATATGTATCTTCATAAAATATTTCTGCAAAATCAGCACCAGTAGAAAGGGCTTCATCAATTACTGTTTTAGCTATTTTTTTATTAAACATTATATCGCCTCCATATATTAGTGATATTATATAATAATTAGGATATTTTTTCAATAAAAATTAGCCAAAATTAGATTTTTATCTAATTTATTTCGTTAAAACTATTGATTAGACTAATTGAATTTATCATTTCATTTTTATTTTTTGTCATTAAAGTAATTCTCGTTAAATCTTCAGTACCACTTTTTCTAATAATATAATTTCCATATTTTAAAATAGTCTTTATATTTTCTTCTAGTAATTTTATATTAATATTAGAAGGCTTATTTATATTTACTTCATAATATGGTTTAATAATATTTATTTTAGATATTATATCATTATTATAATAATGTAAGAAATTTAAAAATGTAACAAATCCATCTGCAAAGTTATATCTTTTAGATAATATGATATGCCCACTTTTTTCTCCACCTAAATTACTAATATTTTTTTCTATTAAAGCAGATATATTTTCATCACCAACATTTGTTATTTTAACATTAATATTATCTTTTTTAAGTTCTTCTATAATTCCTTGATTTATAATTTCTGTACAAATTACTATATTATTTTTAAGTTTTCCTAGTCTTTTATATACATTTGCAAAATAATATAGCAATAAATCACCATTTAATATTTTGCCATTTTTAAGTGCTATGATACACCTATCTCCATCACCATCGAAAGATACAGACATATCATAGTTATTTTTCATCATAATATTACATGCACATTCAGGATGTAAAGAGCCACAATTATCATTAATATTTATACCATTTGGTTCATTATTTAGTATAATAGAGTTTTTAAATCTGTTTTTAATATAATCATTTAAAAACACTAAAGAACCATTAGCAAGATCAAATACTATTTTTAGATTATTGTTTGTTCTTATACTATTTAAATATTTATAATATTGTTTATTTTTTTTAAATTCTTTATAATCACCAATTTTATTAACATTGTTATGTTCTTCCATTTTAAGTTCTATTTTTTCTTTCAATTCATTTGCTATTTTCTTTCCTTTATTAATGATTTTTATACCATTATAGGTATAATCATTATGAGAAGCAGTTATCATAACAGCGATAGTCTTCTTTTTTTTTGATAAATATTCTAAATATGGTGTAGATACAAGACCACAATCTATTACATTATGATTTGATAACATAATTGAATATTTTAAAATATTAAAAATAATTTTAGATGAATACCTTGTATCATAACCTATTAATACATTGCGTTCTTTAAATATAGAAAATGAATAGCCTAAACTCAGAAGTAGTTCTACATTAAAATCATTTGATGGAAATTTACCTCTTATTCCATCAGTTTTAAAGTATTTCATTAAATCACCATTATATTATATTTTATATGTTAATAAAATATTAAAAACTAACCACTAAAAAGTGATTAGTCATTATTATTAATCTATAATAGCTCTTTTTAAAACATCTTTTACATGTTTAACTGGAATAATTTCTAGTTTATCTTTTACTTCTTGAGGTATATCATCGATATCTCTTTGATTTTCATATGGTATTAAAATAGTCTTTAAACCAGATCTTAAAGCCGCAATAGACTTTTCTTTTAAGCCACCAATAGGAAGTACAGTACCACGTAGCGTAATTTCACCTGTCATACCAAGTTTAGCATCAACTGGTTTATTAGTAAGTGCAGATACAATGCCAGTAGTTAAAGTAACACCAGCAGATGGACCATCTTTTGGTACCGCACCTTCTGGTACGTGAATATGAATATCAGTATTTTCAAACATATCCGGAGAAATACCTAATTCTTCTGCATGAGATCTAACATATGAAAGTGCTGCCATAGCTGATTCTTTCATAACATCACCAAGCTTACCAGTAAGTTGAATGTTACCTTTCCCTTTATAATGAGTAACCTCTATATCTAGAGTATCTCCACCAAATTGAGTATATGCAAGGCCTGTTACAATGCCAACTTGATTTTCTTCTCTATTTTCATTGTTAAAGAATTTTTGTTTACCTAAATATTTTTCAAGATTTTCTGCTGTAATTTCAACTTTATCTTTTTTTTCTAATAATATTTCTTTAATAGATTTACGAATAATTGATTGGAATAATCTATCAAGTTCACGAACACCAGCTTCTCTAGTATAATGTTGAATCATAGAGTAAATTGCGTCATTTGAAATAGAAAGTTGGTCAGGTTTTAAGCCATGACGTACTAACTCTTTTGGAATTAAATGATAATTTGAAATATTTAACTTTTCATGTTCAGTATAACTTGAAAGTTCTACAATTTCCATACGATCACGAAGAGGGCCAGGAATTGTATCAAGTGAATTTGCAGTTGTAATAAACAATACTTTAGATAGATCATATTCTTCTTCTAAATAATTATCAGAGAAATTAGCATTTTGTTCAGGATCAAGAACTTCAAGCATTGCAGATGCTGGATCCCCTCTATATGATGATGACATCTTATCAATTTCATCAAGTAAGAATACCGGATTTACAATACCAACATCTTTCATACCTTTTAATATTCTACCAGGCAAGGCACCTAGATATGTTCTTCTGTGACCTCTAATTTCGGATTCATCAGAAATACCGCCTAGTGATTGTTTAATAAATTTACGACCAAGCGCATTTGCGATAGACTTAGCAAGTGAAGTTTTACCAACTCCAGGAGGGCCATATAAACATAAAATAGTTTGTGGATTTTTACCTGTCATTATTTTAACAGATAAATATTCTAATATACGATCTTTTACCTTATCAAGACCATAATGATTTTTATCTAAGGTTTCTTTTACCTTATTAATATCATTAATATCTTCTGATTCTTTATACCAAGGAAGGTTAATTAATACATCTAAATAACTTCTAATAACGCCAGCTTCTGGTACTTGATTAGATGTAGATGCATAGCGTTTTAGTTCATGCATAGCCTTATCTTCAATTTTCTTAGGCATTCTAGCATTTTGAATTTTTTCTCTTAATTCATCAATTTCTTCATCATGACGAGCTTTATCTCCAAGTTCATTTTGAATAGCTTTCATCTTTTCACGAAGATAGTATTCTTTTTGAGATTCATCAATTGATTTTTTAACCTCTTGGTTTATCTTATTTTCAATTTCACCGATTTGTTTTTCTCTTGATAAATCTTCTAATATAAATTTAAGTCTTTTATTAACACTTATCTCAGACATATATCTATATTTGTTAATTCCAGCATTATTTTTAATCGCAAAAGAAATAATATTAGCGCATTCTTCAGTTGTAATTCCTAATTGAACCTTACGAATAATTTCATCAGGATTTGCAATTAATGTATTACCTGATTTAATTTCACTCATAATCGATCTTACAAGTGCAGAAGCTTCTTCTTGACTTTCTTCTGGATATACAACATCTTCATACTCTACCAATAAGAAAGGTTCTTCTTGTAAATAATTAATTACTTTAACTCTTTCTTTAATTTGAAATTTTACTTTAAGATTATTGTTAGGTAATTTTAGTGATAAATCAATTCGAGCTAAAGTACCATATTCATATAAATTAGTTGGGCTTAAGTCGGGACTTTTTGAATCCTTTTGAGCTAAAAGCACAATCATATTATCATAATTTTTTCCAGCTTCTTCTAATGCTTTAATAGATGCATCTCTACCAACTTCAAGACGAATATCATTATCAGGAATTGGGAAAACACCTCTTACTGCAATCACAGGAATTTTATGTAGATTATTGTTTGACATATAATCATCCTCACTTTAAAATTTTCGACTATAAAAGTCTACTGAATATATAATACTATATTTTTGGCAGTTTTGCAAGCGCTTTGCCAATTTTCTTTTTTGCAGTACTATTATAGTTGTTAAAATAAATAACAGCGGTTTTTTATAACCACTGTTATTTATTTTAAATTTTCATAAAAATTAGATTTCTTTAGCAGAAGATAAGATTAATTCAATAGCTTTTTCCCAAGCAATTTGTGAATAAATTTGAGAAGCACTATTCTTAAGAACTGCCTTAGCATCAACATTATTTCTTTGAGCAATTTCAGTTGCCTTAGCTTCCATTTCTTCTTTTGAAGCTTCAATGTTTTCAACCTTAATGATTTCACTCATAACAAGTTGCATCTTAGCTTGATCTTGTGCTTGAGCTCTTGTTTGTTTATCAAATTCTTCTACAGTAGATCCCATTATAGAAATAAATGTTTCAAATGGAATATTATATTGTTTAGCTTGATTTTCATATCTAGAACGATTTGATTTGAAAATATCTTCAACAATTGATTGAGGCATATCAATTTCTGTATTATTTAAAATTTGATCTAATAATTCATCAATTTGACGATTACGTTCAGAATTCTTCTTACCTTCTTCGATTTGAGACTTCTTTTGAGCCTTTAATTCTTCTACAGTATTTACATCTTTAATATTTAATGATGCAACAAATTCATCATTAAGTTCAGGTAAAACAGATTCCTTAACTTCATGAATAGTAACCTTAAATACAGCAGCCTTATTTGCAAGTTCAGTTGCAGGATAATTTTCTGGGAATGTTACATTAATATCCTTAACTTCATCTTTTTTCATTCCAATCATTTGATCTTCAAATCCTGGAATAAATTGACCAGATCCGATTACAAGTTCATAATTTTCTGCAGAACCACCTTCAAATTCAACTCCATCAACAGTACCAACAAAGTCAAATTTAGCTGTATCACCACTTGCGATAACTTGGTCTTCTTTAACTTTTAATGTACTATGAGCTTTAAGGTCAGAATTGATTGCATTTTCAATATCTTCTTTTGTTGCTTCTAAAACTTGCTTTTTAACTTCAAGTCCTTTATATTCTGGTAATTTAACTTCAGGTAGGACATCAACAGTTAAAGAAACTTCAAAATCTTTTCCTCTTTCAAAGTCTTTAGTTTCAATATTTGGAGTAAATTGACCACAAATCTTGCTACCTAATTCTTTATCAGCATATACTTCTGAAACTTTTTGATTAAAAACAATATTTAAAGCCTCATCATATAAAGCTTCAACACCAAATTTCTTTTCAAAAATTGAACGTGGACATTTTCCTTGTCTAAATCCATCAACTTTAACATTTTTAACAACAGTTGTGAAAGCTTGATCTAAAGCATTTTCAAAATCTTGAGCAGTAACAGTAAATATAGCTTTTACTTGAGAATGTTCTAAATTTTCTAATTTCATAATATTTACGCAGACGGAGATACATATAAAATGTAGGAAATCTGCTCCTCCTATACTAAATTTTCTCCTATTTCCTTATTTAAATAATTTAACTAACATTAAAATAATATCATATTTGTAAGAAAAAGTAAAGACTTAACTAGCTAACATATGGTCTATCGTCACTATTTCCATCATCAATAATTGGAACTTCTTCTTTAGGCTCATCAATTTGTTTAGGTTCTTCTTTTGCAGGAGCTTCTTTACCCTTAGTTTTTTCCTTTTGCGCCTTATCAGTCTTTTCACGACGTTCTTTTAAATTCTTACGATATTTACCATATTCATAGAATCCTTCTCCACCAATTGCAAGTCCTGATATAAATGCTATTATGGCAATAGCTATAGCAACCCATTTTACATCAATTTTATATCCTAACAAGAAAGATCCTGCAGTTATAACAATAATATGTACCCAAAATTGAGTTTTATCTGTTCTTTCTGCAAACATAATTGTAGTAAAGAAATATACAAAGCCTCTTAACCAAAGTACAACACCAATCAATAAGTTATAGTTTTCAGCAAAGAAATTTACAATACCAGATTGTTCTTCTCCAAATTGTTTAGCAGCTAAAAATATCAATAATACACCTACAGCTAAATCAAAAAACACTTCTATCAAACAAAAGAACTTCGAAGAACCCTTTTCAAGTGTTCTCATAAGTGGTATAAATCGCATAACTGCATATACACAGAATACTCCACCTGTAAACATTAAAACTAACATTTGAGCATTTTCAGTTTGGAATATTAAAATAAAGCCTAAGATAATTAATAATACAAAAGCGAATATTTTAAACCAAAATTTATAAGAATACATAGGATTCTTAACAATAATAGGATTTTTCTTTTTTTCTTTTATTAATTTAGGTTCTTCTATATTTTTTTCATCAATTTCTTCATATTCATTTAAAGAATTATTTGAAGTTTCTACATCAGATGCATCTACTTCAAAATTTTCTGTTTCATTTTTTTTCTTTTTAAACATCTTAATCATTCCCTTCACATATAGTTTTATTATACTTTAAAGATATAATTATGTAAAGAAAAAATCAATTTTTGACAAAATTATTATCAAAAAAAGATACCAAAATATGGTATCAGTTAATTTTGGTTTTGTGCATTTTCACTATTTGAATTATTAGTCTTTTGTTTTAAATCATCACATAAAGTTGAAGCTTTAGTCATTATATCTTTAAAACAATTCTTTTGTTTCATTTCATATATACAAATAGGAATCATTGCACCAACCATCATATATAATAAAGGTTTAATAATATCACCATTTATATTATTAACATATTACATAAAATCATACGGAGAAATATTTTCCATATTTTCTTCTCCTAAAGTGTCAAATGGAATTTCTGGATTATTAATATAAATAATCTTTTTTGATTTTACATTATTATCATTTGTAATAATTTCCATATTAAATAAACTGGTTTGTCTTATATCATTCTTTTGATATAATGCTTGATTTAATGCTGAAGGTGATCCTAGAATAATTAGTTTTTCCTTTGCACGTGTAATTGCTGTATATATCAAATTAGGTTTTAACATAATTTGAAATGCACTTACAATTGGTAAAATAACATTCTTAAATTCACTACCTTGAGATTTATGGATAGAAATTGCATATGCTAAAGTAATTTGGTCTAAATCTTTTCTTTCAAGCCTTACCATAATACCAGAAAAATCAATATGAATATAATCATTTGACTCTATATGTTCAATTGATTTTATAATTCCATCATCACCATTCATAACGCCAAGAGTTGGATTATTTTGTAACATCATTACTTTATCATTTTCTTTAAAAATTCTATCTCCATCAATTAAAACATTGCCATTTGAATTATTAAACTTTTCTTGAATCATTTTGTTAATATTATCTATACCACAAACACCATTATACATTGGTGCTAATATTTGAATATCTTTAACAAAATCATTCCCCTTAGATATATACAATCTTATTAAAGCTTCAATATTTTTTAGTACAAGTTGTGAATCTGCATTATAAAAATATACTTCTTTTTTTTCATTAAAAATATTATAATTCACATTTTTATTTAATATCATTTGTGATAATCTGATAATATTAGAGTCTCCTTTTTGACGCATGATTTCTTTTAATGTAGTAGTAAAGAATAAATTACTATGAATCATTTCATATAAGACATTACCAGGTCCTACACTAGGAAGTTGGTTTTCATCTCCTACAAAAATAATTCTAGCATCATCTTTAATTGCGTCTAAAAAGTTAGACATTAAAGTAATATCAATCATCGAAGATTCATCTACAATTATTAATTTATGATGAAGCTTATCTAACTTAGTTTTTAAAAATGTGCCATCTGCTTGATATCCAAGTGCATGATGAATAGTTTGAGCTTTCATACCACATGAAATAGTCATTCTTTTAGCTGCTTTACCAGTAGGAGATACAAGTAAAATATTATTTTGAAATTCTTTATCTTCAACGTTCAATTTATTTAAATAAGCCTCTAAAATTAATATAGCTCTAATAATAGTAGTTTTACCTGTACCAGGTCCGCCAGTAATGATAGATATTTTAGATGAAACTGAACTTATTACTGCATCACGTTGAAGTGATAGCATTTTAAACCCTAATTTATTTTCAACTTTATCTAATAATTTAACAGCTTTATCTTTAGATATTAAATTTGATTTATGATTTAAGATAGACATTAATCTTTCTTTAGTATTAATTTCAGCATCATATAAATATTTAGGATAATATCTTTCACCTTGAGTCACAACCTTATTAGATGAAATTAAATATTTTATGCAATATATAAGCTCATTTTCTTCGATTTTGTCACTTTCTTTTTTATTAAGTAAACTTAAAGTTGAATTAATAAGTTGAGCTCTTGTTATAAATGTAAACCCATATTGATTACAAGCACTATTAATAGTAAAAATCATAGCTTCACAAAGTCTTAATTCATTATGTAAAGAAACACCCATATTATGAGCAAGTGCGTCACACTTATAAAATCCAAATCCCTGTAAATCATTAATTAATATATATGGATTATTATTAATTTTATTAATAGTTTGGGCTCCATATAAATCATAAATCTTTTTAGCCATTTTTTTTGATAAACCATAAGAATATAATTTAATAAATATATCTTCGGTTTGTTCAAATTCCATTAACTGATTGTAAAGTGATAAACTCTTTTCTTTTCCAAATTTTAAAGGTATCAAACAAATAGGATCTTCTTTTATTTTCTTTATTGCATCAAGTCCTAATTCTTCTACTATTTTAGTCGCAGTCTTCTTACCAATACCAACAAAATTTTCACTAGAAAGATAATCTATAAGTCCATCTTTTGAATCATGATTTTTAGTTTCATAAGATACAACTTCTTGTTGTAGTCCATACTTTTCGCTTTGTTTATTTTCAACATTAAAAATATATTTACCTTCAACTATAATAGTAGGCATATTTCCAATTAATATTTCTTCTTTTTTATTTATTAATACTCTTATTACTTTATAAGGAGAATTTACCGATTCATAAATAATCCCTTTAACAATCCCTTCAACTTGCTTCATAAATTACCTTCTTATATCTGATGGAAGTCTATAATCTGTTCTTGCAGAAAGTGAAATATCTAAAACCTTTACACCGTCTGGTGATGCTTGACGTTTAAATTGAGATACATAAAACCTCTTAAAGAATCTTTTAACAGCTTCTTTTGAATCATTTTCATCTAAATTAAATGCACTACTTACTAAGTAAACAATACGCTCTTCATCATCCCCACAGCTTAAGAATCTATACATAATGAAATCATTAATTTCATATTTACCAATAAAATCTTCTGTTTTTTGAGATTGGGAAGATAGTTCTGGAGAAATAGGAGTATCTAAAATATCTGTCAAAACATCTTTAACATCTAAATTAATTTTAGCATATTGTTCGGTTAAGAATTTAACTAGTGTTTTAGGTATACCACAATTTAAACCATACATACTCATTTGATCTCCATTATAAGTACACCATCCAAGTGCAAGCTCTGACATATCACCAGTACCTACAACAAGTCCATTTTCTTTATTAGCTATATTCATTAAAATTAATGTTCTAATTCTAGCTTGAGTATTTTCATATGTTACATCCTTTAGATTTTTATCATGACCTATCATATCAAGATGAAGATCACACTCAGATGTAATAGGTATATTTCTAATATCAACACCAATATTTTCCATTAGTTTAATCGCATTTGATTTAGTTCTAGTGCTTGTTGCATATCCTGGCATAGTTACTGCTATAATATCTTTATTATTTCTATTTAAAATCTTCATTGTATCTACACAAACCATTAAAGCTAGTGTAGAATCTAGACCTCCAGAAATACCAATAACTATTTTAGATGAATTAGTATGCATAATTCTTCTTGCAAGCGCATATGCTTGAATTTGAGTTATTTCTTTAAATTTATTATATAAAATTTCATCATTTCCTTTTGGTATAAAAGGTGTAGTATCAATTTTATCTTCAAATATATAGTTATCTTTATTATCCAAATGATAATTTACATGCTTATATTTTAAAGAAATACTTACCATATCATGTAAATTAGTATTTAATCTTCTTTTATAATTAATATAATCTATATCTATATCAGCATATAATAATTTATTATCAAAACTAAGGTCTTTATTATCTTTGATTAAACTTCCACAACTTGCGATTATATTATGTGATGAAAATAAAGTATCAGATGTTGATTCACAAGGACCCGCAGATGAATAAACATATCCTGAGCAATTTCTTCTTGAATTTTCTAGTACTGCATTAAGTCTTGTTATATCTTTATTTAAGATAGCATTTGAAGCAGATAAATTAAATATTAAGTTAGCTCCATGATATGATAACATATTAGATGGTGTTATAGGTGCCCACATATCTTCACAAAGTTCTACTCCAAAATGAACATTATTTTCATTATCATCAAATATTATATTACCAAATGGTATTTCTTTAGAGTTAAAATTAACAGTATCCATATTATTAAAAGCTGATGATTTAAACCATCTTTTTTCATAAAATTCTCTACTATTAGGTAAGCATCTTTTAGGTACAATACCAAGTAATTCATTTTTTTTAATTACAAAGGCACAATTATATAAAGAACCTAAGACTTCATAAGGTGCACCTACAATTAAGATACCATCAAATGTATTTTCATTTAATAATTTTATAATTGCATTATTACTATCATTTAATAAAGTATTATTATAAAATAAATCTCCACAAGTATAACCAGTAATACAAAGCTCAGGAAATACTATATAAGAAGCTTTATTATTACTTATTATATCTTTAATTGTATTAACATTAGAAAAAGGATTTCCTACATCTATTTTCATAGATACACTACATACTTTTATAAATCCATTATTTTTCATAATTACACCTCATATAATTTATTGACTTTAATATATTCATATACATTACTATCAACAATATTTTTATCTTTTAAAGTTCTAAATAGACTAGAACTCAAATCATTTTTAAAATCAATAAATTTAAATTTATTTTTATATTCTTTTAGTTCTTTATCTAAAAAAGAATTAATATCAATATCATTTCTTTTTAAAACTATAAAATTAAATTCTTTAAGTAGATCTTCATAATTAATCCATTTTTTTATTTGAATTAAATTATCTGCACCCATTACAAAATAAAGATCTTTATAAGATTTAGATAAAAATCTTAAAGTATTTAAAGTACCTTTATAAACATTATCTTGTTCAATATCAAGTACAATTTCATCTTTAAATGCAATACACGCCATATTATATCTATCTTTAAAAGAAATTACCTCTTTCCAAGTATAAGAATCACCTGTTGGAATAATAATTATATTTTCAGGGTTAAATTCACTTTTTAATTTATCGATAATTTCTTTATGTGCTTTAGTTGGTGGATTAAATGAACCACCATATACAATATTCATTTTATCTAAACTCCAAGAAAGTAGATAAATTTTTAATTCGAGCCATTACTCTTTCGGCCGCATTTGATGAATTATCGATTCTTTCATAGAAATCTCTTAAACCTTCAATTGAATAATTAGTTGAGAAGAATACAGGTAAACCTTCTTGAAGTCGATAATTAATGATTGGACATAAAATTTCATCCCTTACCCAAGCAGATGGTGATTCAGCACCTAAATCATCTAACATTAAAATATCTACTGTTTTAAGCATATTCATTTTAGTTTCAAATTCTGGTTTATAAAGTAAAGATTTTAATTCTCTTAACATATCAGGAAAATAAATAAGTAGAGTATCAATATTATTACTTGCAAATAAATTAGCTGCACATGCAAGTGCATATGTTTTACCTATTTGAAAATTACCACTTAAAAATAAACCTTTTTTATTTTTAGTTCCTCTTTTAAATGTAAGTGCAAAATCATTAATATACCTATAATACTTTTGACGTTCTATAGTATCAAGTCTAAAATCATCAAAATTAGCATTTAAAATAGATTGTGGTAAGTATAGTGTTTTAAAACGAGAAGCTTTTTTATCATTTTCTAACTTTTCTTTATAATACTTACAAGGGCATTTAATAATATTAGTTATATCGTTTTCTTGTTTAATTTGTGATGAATAACCTTTAGGTTCATTTAAACAAGAATCAAGTCCCTTACATTTTTTACAATTAGTTGCATCATTAATATATAAAGATAACATATTACAATTGTTAATATTTATATCAATACCTGAAAGTAAAGGATTATTTTTTAAAGAATCTAAATATTCTTTATTAGATTTTGTATTAAATTTTAATTTTTCCATTATAATACCTCCATACCTTCCATAGCATCTTTTTTACTATTTTCAATTTCATATTTATCTTTCTTTCTAGCAGATACAACTTTTTTCTTATATTTAGGTTTTTGTACCTCTTCAGCATGAATTACATATCTATTATAGGCTTTGTATTCATCAGTTGTACCTTCTAAGATCCAATCATCTGCGACTTTCTTAAAATAAGAAAGCGGTGGCATATGAACAGGATTATCAACAGTTTCTTTTTCAGTTAATTTATTAATTACATACATAACCATTATTTTAATAGTTGTAGGATTAAAATTAAGTTCATTATAAAGTTCATTTAATATAATTACATCTTCTTTTTTAAAGTAATCTCCTAAAATAGAACGTAAAAACTTTTCACCATCAACAAGTTCTAAATTATTAATAAAGTCATTATCTTTAATTTCAGGTTTTATATCAACCTTAGGAAGTTCTTGATTATATTTATAAGTATATAATATTTTAGCTTTTTTCTTTAATATTTTTTCATCAAATAAACCATATCTATTAATAGATTCATTATATAAGGATGCCATATCACCTTCATCAAATGAATAAACTGTAGAAGTTTCAATAATTCTCTTTTTAAATAATTCTGTTACACCAAATTCTAAAAGTGAGGTATCTATATTTTTAATAAAAGTATCGAAATCAAAGTTAGAATTACTAATATTTATTTTACGAGTACGTTTTTTATCCATTACATAATCATTTTCAAGATTTATTTTGCCATTTTGATTTTCAGTAATAAAGATATCATCAAATGATACACTAATATTTGTATAATTAGATTTATCTATTTTAACAACTTTAAATCTATTAATTAAATTATTAAATACTACTTCTCCTACTTTAGAATATAACATTACACCTAAAACGCCATCTGAGATAAAAGCTTTTGGTGTAAGAGGTGAACAAATTAAATAAATATAATCATTTTCATTTTTATAAGTACTTAAAAGGCCTATTCCTTCTAATATTTTTCTTACCGATAAAAACTTCTTTTCATCAATATTTAGCATATCATATAAAAATAAGTGATTATATGATGATGATTTTAAATCTGTATTTTGGATTAACGAATTAAGTGTTAAATAAAGAGTTAAAGCATCACTACCTATTAAAGGTTGATAAAGTAAAGTTAGGCAGTTAATATCATCCAATGATAAATTAAAGCTTGCACAAATATTAAATTTAGAATTGTTTGATATTTCCATAAAAATTACTCCTTAAATATATCGTTAAGCTTTATTTAAAGCTAGTCCTTTAAATTCAAATTTATTATTTAATAAATTATAAAATTCTTCAATGACACGTTTTGTCTTATAAAAATCAAATAAAAAATAAGAATCAATAAATAAATCAACTGCCGCTTCATTTGGTCTTACTTGTACAAAACGAATAGTCATATTATAATACTGTTCATCTATTGATATTTCATTATAATCAGTATTATAAGAAATAATTTTGATATTGTTTTCTTCATAATATTTCTTTAAATATTCCATAATTAGTAACATATTAGTTTTATAATATCTAGTTTTTAAATAATCTTTTTTAGCATTTTCTGAAGTTTCAAGTTGTTTAGGCATAATATTCCTCCTTGATTTTATTTAAAACATTTAAAATATTTTGATTAACTTTATCATAATTATTTATACTATATATTAAATAATCAGATAGTTCCATTTTTTTCTTTAAATCCATTTGGCTATTAATTCTTAAAATAGCCTCATCACGCGAGATATTATCTCTTTTTATAAGTCTTTCTATTTGAATATTATAATCAGTATACACACAAATTATTTTATCACAAATAGAATCAAAATGTGCTTCAAACATTAAAGGTACATCTAAAAATATTATATCACTATGTGATGAATTAATCATCATTATAACTTCATTTAATATTATAGGATGTAAAATATTATTAAGTTCTTCTCGTTTTTTTGCATCATTAAATATTATATTAGATAGTTTCTTTCTATCTAATTTATTATTGATTACAGTAGATGGAAAGTTATCTTCAATTAAAGGTAAATATTTAGAATTATCTTCTGTAATTTTATGAGATATTAAATCAGTATCAATCACTTCATATCCTAAAGATGTTAAATAATTAGATACATATGATTTACCACAAGCAATTGAGCCTGTAATTCCTATAACTTTACTCATATTTTTTGACATAAAGGACAATAATATGTTCCTCTTCCTCCAATTTTGATTTTTACTATTTTATTATTACATTCTTTACAATTTAATTTTGTATGAACATTTAAAAAGTTTTGATAATTTCCATATACATTTAAAGATGAAGTATAAGATCTAATTGTTGTGCCTTTTTCTTTTATAGCTTGATTTAATACTTTTTGACAGTTAAATAAAATATTCTTACAATCTTCTATAGTAATATCTTGTGATTTGATTTGAGGATTAATCTTACTTAAAAATAATACTTCATCTACATAAATATTACCAAGACCTGCAATTACACTTTGATCTAATAATGATTCTTTAATTGTTTTCTTTTTATTATGTATTAAATTATATAAATCAGTATATAAAAATGATGGATCATTTGCGTCTTTTGCAATTTTAGATAAAGGAGGGGTTGTATATAAATCATCTTCTTTTTTAAGTACCATCATACCAAATTTTCTTACATCTTGATAAAGAAGTGAATATCCATTTGATAAAATAAATTCCATATGAATATGTTCATTAAAAAGAGTATTTGTTTTTACATAGAAGAATTTACCTTCCATACGAAGATGACTGATAAGAAAAATATCTTCTAAACAAAATATTAAATACTTACCTTTTCTTTTTATATCTTTGAATGTTTTATTTAATAAACTTGATTTAAAATATGGAAAATCATCTTCTACCATTTTTGGATAATTAGATTTAATGTCTATTATACTTTTTTCTATTAAATTTTCTTTTAATACTCTTCTTACAGTTTCAACTTCAGGAAGTTCTGGCATATTACTTCACCCATTTAATTAAATCTTTATTATATCTATCTTTAGCAATAGTAAATACTTCATCATTTAAAGGATAACCAATAGATATAAGTGCAAATGTATGTTCAGTTTGATTTAAGTTTAAAATAGTATCACAGTTCTTAGTTCTATCTTCTCTTGGCCATATTCCCATATAACACGTACCTAAATTATAATTTAGGGCTTCAAGCATAATATATGTTGATACCATAGATAAATCTATAGGTGACATATCAGGTGTAGGCATTAAGGTTAAATCTTTCATAATAACTGCAATAACACATGGACATTCTTTTAGAAATGCTGCATATTTAGATGAACTTGCAAGTAAATTTAAAACATTTCTATCTTTTATAATTTGAAAAGTCCAAGGTCTTTGATTTCTTGCAGAAGGTGCTTGACAACTAGACTTAATAATATTTTCGAGTATTTCATCTTGTATATCAATATCTTTATATTTTCTTACACTTCTTCTTTTTGTAATATCCATTATTTCACCTCATACCAATTTCTTCCCTTATCATGAGACACAGAAAGTTTTACATTAAGTTTAACTGCATTTTCCATTTCAAATGTTACCATATCTTCAAGAATTTTTTCTTCTTGTGGTATAACTTCAAATAAAAGTTCGTCATGAATTTGAAGTAACATTTTACTCTTTAATTTAAGTTCTTTCATTTTTTTAGCAATATTAATCATTGCGATTTTAATTATATCAGCTGCACTACCTTGAATAGGAGCGTTCATAGCTGTACGTTTAGCAAATTCTCTTTGTTGAAATACTTTAGAATCGATATCTGGAATATAACGTTTACGATTTTTAATAGTTTTTACATAACCATTTTCTTTACAAAAATCGATTGTATCTTCCATAAATGTTTTAATCTCAGGATATATTTCATAATATTTTTCAATATAAGATTTCGCTTCTTTAGTAGATATACCAATATCAGTTGAAAGACCATATGATGATATACCATATATTATACCAAAGTTTACAGCTTTAGCTTTTCTTCTTTCTTCTGGTGTAATTTCTTCTTTATTAAATATTTCTTTAGCAGTTTGAGAATGTATATCACAATCATTATTAAAAGCTTCAATTAGTTTTGATACATTAGCCATATGGGCTAAAACTCTTAGTTCTATTTGTGAATAGTCTGCTGAAAAGAAAATATTTTCTTTATTATTAGGCACAAACATTTTTCTTATAAGTCTACCTTGTTCAGTTCTTATAGGAATGTTTTGTAAATTTGGTTCGATTGAAGATAATCTTCCTGTTTGAGTTAAAGCTTGTTCATAAATTGTATGGCATTTATTATCGGAAAATATCTGACTTTTTAGTCCAATTATATAAGTTTGATATAATTTAGCTAGTTGACGATAATTTAAAACATAATCTACTACTGGATGTAGGTGAGCAATTTCTTCTAAAACTGATTGTTCAGTTGAATAGCCTGTTTTAGTTTTTTTAGAACAAGGAAGAGATAAAGTTTCAAATAAAACTGTACCTAATTGTTTTGGAGATGAAATATTAAATTCACATCCTGATAATCTATAAATTTCAGATTCGATAAAATTGATTCTTTCTTCAAGATCAACTCTTTGACGTTCTAATTCTTCAAGATCTACTTTAATACCTTCAAATTCCATATCACCAAGTACACAAGAAAGTGGTATTTCAATATCAGTTAATAATTCATATTGATTGTTTTCTTTTAAAAGTGAAATTAATTTATCTTTTAAATTATATAAACATTCTACTTTATTAATAATATGAGGCATTAAAATATCATCAGAAGGGATACATCTTTTAACACCTTTTCCATATATTTCTTCTTCTAAATTAATATCATAATACTCATAAGTAGCTGAGACCATTTTAAATTCATTTTTATTAATAGAAGGATTTAAAATATACGCAGCTAGTAACATATCAAAATCAATTCCGTTTAATTCAAAACCTAATTTCTTTAAAGAAACATAAGCTCTTTTATAATCATAAATTGATTTATGATTATTCTTATCTGATAAGAAAAGTTGTAAATCAATTGATTGATATAATAATTCTGGTTTTATAATAAAGTTTCCTTTAGAATTTTTCATACCTATATATAATATATTTGATGAATGATAATTATAATCAGATGTTTCAAAGATTAATGCTGAATTTTCTTCTAAGATATCTATTAAATCAAATTGATTATCTATTACTTTATAAGTATTATCATATATTTGAACTTGTTTAGTTGTTTTATTTAAATCCTTTATTAAAGAAGGTAGTTCTAAATATGAATAAAACTCTCTTAATTTATCTAAATTAACATCTTGTCTAATTGTATCTTCTAAATTTAAATCAATAGGTGCATCACGTAAGATTGTGACCATTTTTTTACATGTAAGGGCAAGGTCTTTAAATTCTTTAAAGTTTTCTTTATCTTTACCTTTTAATGCATCAACATTTTCAATTATGCCTTCAACAGTTTGATATTCATTTAAATACTTAACCGCTTTTTTAATACCTATTCCTGGTATTCCTGAAATATTATCTGATTTATCTCCCATTAATGCTTTAAGATCTATAAATTGAGGAACTTCTAAATCATACACTTCTTTAAAATGGGCTGGCGTATAATCTTCTAAATCTGTTAAACCTTTTTTAGTTAAGTGTACAGTTGTATTATCACCAATTAGTTGAAGTAAGTCTTTATCTGATGAATAAACATCTACATGATATCCTTCATCAATAGCTTTTTGTGCCATAGTACCTATGATATCATCAGCTTCATATTCTTTTATTTCATAATGTTTAACACCAAGTAAATCTAATAGTTTTTTAATAAATGGTATTTGCATGCGCATTTCTTCAGGCATTGATGAACGTCCTGCCTTATAGTCTTGCATAATCTCATGACGGAAAGTATGTTTTCCAGCATCAAAAGCAACTAACATATTATCAAAATCTTCTTTTAAGATGTGATTAATCATTCTTGCAAAAGACATAATTGCGTTTGTAAATATTCCTTTAGTATTTGGTTTTAAAGTTTGAGTATCAGCAATTCCAAAGAATGCTCTATACATTAAAGAGTTACCATCTATTAAGATAATTCTTTTCATAAAAATTCACTCCTTTTAGGAAAAAAATCGACAAAGTCGATTATTTTTCAAATATAATAGGATTTTTTGCGTTTTCACTATATTTATAACAAACTAGTTGTCTTCCTATTTTTTGTACAACAGTAATACCTGCGCCTTCTAAAATAGAAATAGCCTCATCAGCTTCAATAGCGCTATTTTGTAAAATAGAAATTTTCATTAATTCATTTTTATTTAAATAAAATAAAATATCTCTAATCATATTTTGTGTAATACCTTCTTTTCCTATTTGGAAAACTGGTTTAATAGTTTGAGCTTTACTTCTTAAGAAGCATTTTTGTTTAGTAGTTAAAATCATAATTAATTCTCCTTATTAATTTTTTTAAAATTATATTTTTGATAAAAATAAAATGCTAAACTTAATACAATAAGTACTAAGCCTATAATATCAAATGCAGGATAAAGATCTTCTACTGCTTCTCCTATAATAAAAAAGAAAAAAGCAAGTATAAATACACCAAGACAAATTAATGCAGTCTTTTTAAAGTAATTTTTTTGAGTATCATTATAAGAAGCTGGTGTAAATTTATTTAATAAAGTAAGTATAAGTAATGCAATAAGTGCAATTTCAATAACAATATAAAGTATCATATAGAAAACCTCCATTTATATTATATTTTATCATATTTTTTCAAAATTTAATATCATGAATTGATAATATTTTAAAAATAATATATAATATTTGTACTTTAAAAAGAAATAAGGTGTATTTTTATGGCAAAAGCAGTTTATCCTGGTACATTTGATCCATTTTCTAATGGACATTTAGATATTATAAGAAGAGCATCTTCTATATTTGAAGAAGTTCATGTACTTGTTAGTTGTAACATCAAGAAGCATCCTACTTTTTCAAGTTTAGAAAGAGTAAATATGATTAAAAAGGTTGTAAAACATTTAGATAATGTTAAAGTTATTGAAAATAATGATTTAGTAGTACAGTATGCTAAACAAAATGATATTAAAGTTATTATTAGAGGTTTAAGAAATTATCAAGATTATGAGTCTGAATTTTCTTTAGCACAGTTTAATAAAGATATTGATCCAAATATAGAAACATTACTTATGATGCCAAGTGCTAAGAATCAATTTATTTCTTCTTCTGCAATCAAGGAATTTGTTACATATAATATTGATATATCTCCTTATGTACCTAAAGAAATAGTTTTAGAAGTTACTAACAAGTTTAAAGGTAATAATGTTAGTAAGAAATTATTATAAAGTATAATAAAATAGACGTCTATTTACTAGGCTTCTGTTTTATTATTTACATTTTAAATTCTATATTTTTATTACTTTCTAGCATTGATATAAGAATCTATATCTTCAATCAAATATTCATCACCTAAAGAATGTAGTACATCATAATGTTTATCTAAATACTCATAAACTTTATATTGCTCAAATAATTCTTGGACTTCTTTACCTTTCATTTCTTTTTTAGCTTTATACATTTCAAAACAAAAAGTTTTAAATTTTAATGTGTTTGTCATATTACACCTCTGGGAAAATAAGATTTCCTTTTTGTTCTCTGTCTAATAATTCTACTATCATTTCAGAACTATAATGCCAAACTTTAGTTTTTTCTTCTTCTAGCATTTGATAAAGTTTTGATTTATGAAAAAGTGATGAAGCTTCATCTTCTGATAAGTTATATTTATCCATGATTTTTGAAATAATATCAGGAGTAGTTACAGCTAAAAATGTTGCGAATTCATCTTTATTCATTATATTTCCTCCGATTCTATAAATTTTAAATAATTTAAAGATTTTTGAGTATGAAATAAAACTTGATTATATAATTCTTCTACTTTTAATCTTTTAAAAGTTTCTTCTAAATCAAAAATACCAGTTTCATATAATCTTACAACCTCATATACTCCATCATCAGCAACAGGACCTATAACTATATCATAATCTTCTTTATAATTGCCTTTTCTGTTTAAATATACAAAATCTAACCAATCATTGTTTGCACTTTCAAAATTAAGGATTTTAAGATCTTTTTGTGCATTTATATAATCAAAATCATATGAAGAAACATGTCCTATAGAACTTTGTTTTCTATCTTTTTGTTTTAAAGTCCATTTAATTGCTTGATTTTTATTCATTGTTGTATAAAAACCAAAACCAAAATCTAAATATAGATCACTTACCATAATTTTAGGTTTATCAGCAATTACAATACTACTATGGTATAGTTCCATAGAATACCTCCTTTTATCGCAAACAATATAACTAATTATATTTTACTATATATTTGATTTTTTGCCGATATTCTTTAAAATGATATTTTTTTATTATTTAACATTATTATTTAACTTATATTTAACATATAATTTAAAAAAGATAAAAATTTCAATAAACAAAAAAGCCTCTCCGAAGAGAGACTTAATTACCATATAGCTAAATCACCATTTTCATCATAATACCAATAAGAATAAGTAGTATCTGATGGTTGAGATTCAGAATAGTAATAACGATTAGCGTTTATTAAGCAGTTATTAAACAAGTCTAAAGATATAGACGCCCAAGTTTCACTTGAACCTGTATAATATACACTTTCTAAATTCTCACAATTATAGAATGCATATTGTTCAATTGTAGTTACATTTTCACCAATAATTAGTGAAGTTAAAT
>CAZGBY010000011.1:0-33684 GCA_964524125.1 uncultured Clostridium sp. | reverse complement strand
CTAAAACGCCATATAAAATTTATAGATTTTTATAGTTTTACAAAAATCGCCAATTTACAAAAAATATAATAAAAACGAATAAAAAAAATTAAAAAAATTATTGTAGATGCCTACAATAATCATAAATTATATATTATTTAATTATTCTTCTTTTTAATAAAATGTGGATAAATCTGTCTCTTATTATTTCTATTAGTTTTAGGAAATCCAAAACCTGGTAAAATATTTAATCCTCTAAAATTACTACTGTGTTTTAAACTATTATTGTTATTTACTTCATTATCATCTTTTATATTACTATTTTTATCATCATCTAAAAACAAATTATTATTACCTTCATAATAAGAAGAAACTAAAGGTTCACTTGCATTTAATATTTGTATTGTTTCTTGATTTAAAGTAGGTATTCTTAATTTTGTACCTTCTTGCAACTGATTAAAGTTTGTAATATGTAAATTATTGGTTTTCAAATCATCAAAACTTATATTATAATTATTTAAAATATTAGAAATTTTCTCACCACTTCTAACAATATGAATAATCAAAAATATCACCTAATAATGATATGATTAATTCTTTTTAATAATTACATAATCATCTAAAAATTCTATATTTAATTTATACTTATTTTTTATATATAAAAATGTATCTTTGCTAAAAAAAGATATATGAGTAATATCTCTAAAATACCACCATTTATTAAAATCTGTATTATCATCATATAATTTAGTATGAATATATATCATACCACCATCATTAAGTAAACTTAATAATTCTTCTATAGTTGTTTTAATATCACTTATATGTTCTATTACTTCTATAACTAATATTAAATCATATTTCTTATTTAAATAGATTTTATCATTATAAAAATAATAATCATAATTAGTTATATTACAATCCTTATATAATTCTTGAAGTATAGGATGCCTTCCACATCCATAATCTAGTACTTCTTTATTTTTAAAATTAATTATAGAAGTTAATTTTTTCATATATTCTTTATAATTATCATCATAAATATGATTTAAATATCTTTCTTTTTCTTCTATTTTTAAAGGTATATATTTCTTATGTATTAACTTACAATTAGAACATAAAAAATATTTATCATACTCAAGTAATAAATTATTACATAATTTACAGTTCATCATATCACCTTTTCTTTGACAATATTTATAACTAATTATATAATATAATTATATAATTTGCAAAGATTTGGAGGTGTCAAAATGGAATTTGAAGATATTATAAATGATTTTCATTTAAATCTAGAGAAAATATTAAAATCAATTCCTAATGATGAATATACAAAGTTCATCACTTTTACACCTTTAAATCTATATAAGAAAAGTATGTCAAAGACTAGAGGTTTTAATAATTTATATAATACTATTAATCAAGATATTAATATTAAATTTAAAGAATATAAAAATGATGTTGAGGATATAGAAAATGATACTTATCATTTTAATTTAAATCAAAAAGAAATACTTAACTTTAATTTAGATAATATAGAAACAGATTTAAAAGATAAAACAATTAATTTAAATAATCAAATTAAAGAACTAGAAAATAAAGAATTTATTATATCTTCTAAATATAGAGATACTATTAATGAAATAGATATTGATAAGAACTTAATTAATTTACAATTTAATTCATACTTACCAGATATTAAAGAACATTATAATATTTCTAAAGAAATATTTGCAAAAGAAACATCTTTAAAAAATGATCAATCACATGCTAAGGTATCTAAAGAACTATATATTTTAAATGATAGTGATAGTAAAAAGATTGATGAATTAAATAAAAAAATAGAAAAGAATTTAAATTCAATAAAAAATATTGAAGATGAAATAGAAACAAGAAAAAAAAGAGTAAATGATGAAATACTTAAAAAAGAAGTTGAACTTAATAATACTATTAATGATTTAACAATTAAGAATAATGAACAAAAAAGACTTAATGATATTCAAACTAATATTGTAATTGAATCTATTAATTTACAGTTAAATCAAGTCATTGAAAAGTATAACAAGAAAAAACAAAAACTATCTTTGAAACATCAAGAAAAGTTTCAAGAACTTGATAATTTAATTGATAATGAAACATTTAAATTTAATCAAGAATTTGATATTCTAAAGAAAAGACAAGCTCTTTTAAGATTTAAAGCAGAAAAGAAATATAATGATACTATAATAAAGAATAGTTCTTCTTTATATAATAAGAATACTAAATTATTAAATAAATTAGCATTTAAAGAATTTCAATTATTTAATAAAACTTTAGAAAATGAAGTTGAGTTTAAAAAGAAAGAATTTAAAAATAATATTGATAAGCTTCGTATGCAAAAATATATTTTAGTTAATCGTAGAAAATATGATGCCCAAATATTAGAATTAGATGAAAATGAAGAAAAATATAAATTAGAAAAACAAATAAATACAGCAATAAATGAAAAGAACAGATTTATTAAAAAACTTGATAATGATCTGAGTAAAATAGTAAATAGATATCGTCTTGGATTTGATATTGAAAAAAATAATATTAATAAAAATTATAAATTATTTGAACTTTCAAGAAAACAAAGTATTAAGAAATTAAACTTAGTTATTAATCAAACTAGAAATATAAAAGAAAAATATGAATCTAAAAATAAATTAACTAATGATTTTTTTAAAAATCGTGATACTAATAAACAAAAGTTAAATTATTTAGATACTATTTTAAATATAGAAAAGAATAAATATTTAGTTAAATTTAATAATTTATTAATAGATATTAAATCTGAATTTAATAATAATAATTCTTCTTTTGAAAAAGATTGTCAAGAATGTTTATATAATAAAAGTATTAATTTAATTAATGAAGAAATAAATTATATAAATAATTGTAAAAATTATTTTATAAAGCATTCTTCTTTAATAAAAACTAATGAATTAAATAATTTTTCTAATGAAATATTTAATAATAATATTTCTAAACAAATATCTGTATTAGATATTAAAAATAAGTTTAAAATAAATAAACTTAATTTAGACATTAATTTATTAAATAGTTTATTTAAATATAATCAAGATATACAAATATTATATGGTAAAGTCATTAATCAAACTATTAATATTGTAGTTAAATATGTTAAAAATCATTTAACTAATTGTGAATATATTGTATCTGTATTAAATAATTTAAGTAATATTTATATACATTTTTTAAATGAATTTAATACTTCAACATTTAATTTGGCTAAGAAAATATTAAATTCAAGAGTATCTTTTGAAGTTGGTAATAAGTATAGTCTAGAAATTGAAAATATTAATAATAAATATGATGAAATTATTAAAAAATTAGAAGAAAAAAAGAATGTGTGTAATTCTACATTATTAAATTATAAGTTGCATATGCTTGAACTTAAAGCTAAAATAGATTTAAATTCAAGAAAAATAGTTGATGATAGAAATATTAAAAATAAAATTATGAAAATAAAAGAAAACTTTATATATTCTAAAAATCTTAAAAAAATTAAAAAATTAATTAAAGATATGGAACAAATCGTTACAAATATTAATAATTCTATTACAAGAAATAATGCCATTAAATTATTAGAATATGCCAAAATAGAAACAGCTAAAAATGCAGATTTTATTATAAATAATCAAGCTATATCAAAATTAAATATATTATTTGATAAAATATTAGAATCTACTAATAGTTTATATAATATTTTTAGCTTTAAAAAAATTGTTATATTTAAAAAATTAAATAAGAATTATCCAATATTTAAGAAAAAAATCATCTTAAATTCTTCTTATTCTTTTATGAAAAGTAATAAGATTATAAATGATTTTTATTTTAATGAACTTAAAAGTATATCTATAAATAAGAATAATAATATCAATTATTATAAAAATATTGAAGATAATAATATAAAAGAGTTTAATAAAAATAATAAAAGATCAAGTCTTAATATAATTCAAAATAATGAAGAATATAGATTAATAAATTTCAATCATAAAATAAATATTAAGAATATAGAAAATAATTATTATAAAGAATTAGACATTAAGAAAAATAATTTTGAAATTAAAAATAATAGTTTAAATAATAAACTAAATGAGATAAAAAAAGAATATTTTAAAATATTTAATTCATGTGATAAAAATAGTTCTCATATTATTAATTCATTAATAAATGAAAATAATTTAATTAAAGATAATTATGATAAGACTTTAATTAATAATGAAAAGAAATGTAATATTAATAATAACTTATTACAAAAAGAATATTATCATTACTTAACTAAATGTAAAAAAGATAAGATTCTTATAAAAAAACTAGCTGATTTTACACAAAAAGATTTAAAAAACGAATGTATATCTAAAAATAATAAATTAGATACTGATAATAAAGAACTTGAAACAAATGCAAAACTTGAAGTTAAAATTAATTTAAAAGAATTAGAACTTTATAGTATTAAAACTAAAAATAGTAAAATAAAAGAAAGAAAAACAAATATTATTGAAATTAAAAATATAAAAAAAGATTTTAGAAAATAAAGGAAACCCGTAAATTAGGTTTCCTTTTTGTTAATACTATTTTTGTCTTAATTCTTCTATTTTATCATTAAAATAAGAAGGAATATCATGTGAAAATTCCATATACTCATTTGTTGAAGGATGTACAAATCCTATTGTTTTTGCATGTAAATACTGCCCAGTATCACCTATTATTTTTTTAGGTCCATATACTTTATCACCAACAAGTGGGTGACCAATGTATTTCATATGTACTCTAATTTGATGAGTACGGCCTGTTTCTAACTTGCATTCTATAAGTGTAAATCCTTTAAATCTTTCTAAAACTTTAAAATTAGTTATTGCATTTTTTCCACCAGCTACAACTGCCATTTTCTTTCTATCTAATGGATCTCTTGAAATTGGAGCTTCAATACGACCTTTATTTTCTTGAATTTCGCCATATACTAAAGCTATATAAACACGATTACAGGAATGCTCTTTAAGTTGAGCTTGTAGTGATTTTAATGCAACATCATTTTTAGCAATCATTAAAAGACCAGAAGTGTCCTTATCAATTCGATGTACAATCCCAGGACGTTTTACATCATTTATTGTATCATTAATTTCCATTGCATAAAGTAAACCATTAACTAAAGTACCTTCATTATTTCCATTTGCTGGATGAACTACTAATCCTTCTGGTTTATATACAACTGCTACATCATTATCTTCATATACTATTTCAATATTCAAATTACAAGCTTTTAAATCAAGTTCCTTAGGTTCTCTTAATGTTATTTCTATTTCATCATTTAATTTGACTTCATATCTATTCTTTTCTTTTTTTCCATTTACAAGAATAAGTCCTTCTTTTAACATTTCTTGAATAGTACTTCTTGAAATTTCAGATTTTAAGCTGCAAATCTTATCAAGCCTTTGACCTAAATCTAGATTAGATACTACTATCTTCATTATTATCACCTTGATTTTCTTGTTGTTTAGTTTGTTTTTTAAGCTTTATCTCACTATAAATAATATCAAAGATAATTAATCCAACACCTATACATAAAAACATATCTGCTATATTAAATGTTCCAGGAAAATGCCAAGAACCTATATATAAATCTATAAAATCTATAACACCTTTTCTTATCTTAAAAACTGTCATAAATCTATCAATTAAATTACCTACACAACCACCAAGTATTAAACCCATAGAAATATGTAATATTTTATCTTTATCATATGTTGTATATTTTAAAATAACATACACAATAGCTATACTTGCAAATAAACTTAAAAAAGCTAAAAATAAAGTACTATCATCCATAAAAGAAAATGCTGCCCCTGTATTATAAGTCAAATTAAAATCGATAAATCCCGGATTTTTTGAAGCTGTTGGCGTAACATTTTGAACTATTATTTTCGAAATTTGGTCTAAAATTACGATAATAACTCCTATTATAATTGCGATCAAATGACCATCCCCTTTACTATAGTAATTAATATGATAAATATTATTATTGCAAAAATGCCCATTCTTAAACTATTTCCTATTATTAAGTATTTAGTATCAAAAGGCTCTTCTAATTTTTTATTATAAATACTATAAAGTATTAAATAAAACAAATTATATCCTACAAATCCTAAAGCACAAGAAAATAAACTAACTAAAATATAATAATCTACAAATAAATATAAATTAATAATTAAACAAATAGGTGCACTCATAAAAAATATTGTAAATAATAAAGAAATTATACTATAAATTATTTTATTTTTAATATTAATTTCTTTGATCTTAAGATAATATTTATCTTCACATTCTGAAATGTTTTTAATTAAGTTTTTCATATAAACCTCTTAAATAATTTGTCGCATCAGAAAATGTTTGAACTACAACAAAACTCATTTTCTTACGTTTTTTTGTTGGTAATGAATTATATGCAGACAAACCTTCTTCTTCATTATCTTTAGGACAAAAAAATACATCAACTTTATTATTACTTGCTGTAATAACTTTTTGTTTAATACCACCAATCGCACCTACATTACCTTTTGTGTCGATTGTACCAGTACCACAAATAGTAAGTCCAGATGTATAATCTTGTTCTTGAAGTCTATTAAATATTGATAATGTTTGAAGTAATCCTGCAGAAGGACCAGAAGATGAAGCTGCATTAACATTTATTTGAGGGTATGATGTCTTATAATTAATATCATAATAGTCATAAGTTCTAAACCCATTATTATTTGACGGGTCACGTTCATATGGAACTTCTATTTCTTCATTATCTCTTATAATTGTAAAAATATCTCCAACTTCTAAATTATAAAATGCGTTTATAAATCCTTCAGTATCATTTCTTACATCTATATCATTAACTTTAACAATAAAGTCATCTATTCTCAACTTAGAATTTTTAGATCTATAATAAATCTTAAAACCAGACAATTTATAATCTAAATGAATACTATCATCATCTTGTGAAGCTTCATTATATGCATGAATTAAAGAATACATAACTGAACTATCATGATAAATTGTACCTTGAGCTGATATTTCTTTATTTGATAAATAATTTTCATATGATATATCTTGAGTATCATTTTTATTAGAATTACCTAAAATCCAATTTTGTAAAATCGAAGTTCCTCTATAAGTTAATACATATACACTATTAAATGTACCTTCTTCTTTATAGTCTGATTTTATTTCAATTAAATCCTCAACATTGGAAATACCACCTGTCATGATAGCTTCATTTTCAGTTTTATATAAACATATAACCATTATAAAAAGATATGGTAATAATAATATAAGTGCAGTTATCCAAATACGTTTAGATATCAGTTTCATTTAAAGTAACCTCAATTGTTTTAAATTTTCTATATTTAATCCCGGCACAATCAAACATACGACGTGAAGCTATACTAGAATCAGAATCATGATATTTATCACACATATATACAATCTCTTTAATTCCACTTTGAATTACCAATTTAGCACATTCATTACATGGAAATAAAGTAACATATAAAGTAGAACCCTTAACTGATGTATTAGCATTTAAAATAGCGTTTGGTTCAGCATGAACAACATAAGGATATTTTGTATCTAAATATGCATTTTCTTTATCATTTGCCCATGGAAATAAAGTATCACTACATCCAAATGGCATACCATTATAACCTATACCTATTATTTTTTTATCACAATTAACTATACAAGCTCCAACTTTAGTATTAGGATCCTTACTTCTTTTACTTGAAAGTAAGGCAACTCCCATAAAATACTCATCCCATGTAATATTATCTCTCATATGTGCCTCCTTGAAATTATGGATTTAATCTATCTGGACCACGGAATATAAACATTGCATCTTTAATTCCTAAATTAAATAAAATCATTGTAATACGGTCAAGTCCAATACCAAAACCACCATGTGGAGGACAACCATATTTAAAGAACTCTAAATAAAATTCAACATCCTTTTTAAGACCTTTTTCTTCTGCTTGGCGGCAAAGAACGTCATATCTATGTTCTCTTTGAGCTCCAGTTGTGATTTCACAGCCCTTCCAAATAAGGTCATATCCACAAGGAACTCCATTTTCATCTCTCATATGATAAAATGCTCTAGTTTCTTTAGAATATCCTGTTACGAATAAGAATTCATGACCATATTTTTCAAGCGAGAACTTAGCACACATTCTTTCACCTTCAGTTGTAAGGTCGCCTTTTTCACTTTCTGGAACTTTATATCCATATCTTTGTTCAAGTTCATCATATAAATCATGTAAATCAATTCTTGGAAAAGGAAGTGTTGGTACTTTAATTTCAACACCAAATACTTCTTTTACTTTATCATTATATTTATCATGACAAGCTTTTAATGCATAAGTTAGCATTTCTTCTTCTAACTTCATAACATCATGATATGATTCAATATATGAAAATTCAAGGTCAAATCCTGTAAATTCAGTTGCATGTTTTCTAGATGCGAACTTTTCTGCTCTAAACACAGGACCCGATTCAAATATTCTTTCAAATCCTGAAGCCATAGCCATTTGTTTATAAAATTGAGGTGATTGAGCTAGGTATGCATTCTTATCAAAATAATCTACCTTAAATACACCTGCGCCCGATTCTGATTCTGATGCTTGAAGCTTAGGTGAGTGAATTTCAATAAAATCATTATTAATCAAGAATTCTCTACATTTAGCTGTAAAATAAGATTGTACCTTAAACATTAAAGTATTCTTATCAGTTCTTAAATCTATCCATCTATAATCTAAGCGTAGATCAATATTAGTTTCTTCACCCTTAGGTGCAACTATAGGTGATGGTGATGCAACACTTAAAATATTAATAGTATCTGGATACATTTCCATACCATTTAATTTAACATATTCACTAGCTAAAATTAAACCTTCGGCTTCTATTACAGAATCTGTTGTAATTTTATCAAGTGTATCACATAACTCTGGATGTTTTTCCTTTTCAATAGTAAGTTGAAGTTTACCAGAAATATCTCTTAATACTATAAAGCACATAGCCTTCTTATTTCGGATAGTTTCTACAAAGCCTGAAACTTTATTTTCACTTCCAAGTTTAATATCTTTTAACATTACTCTTTTCATAAATTTCCTCCTAAAACTTTTAAAAAACATTATTAATTATTATTTTTATAATCATATTCTCTTTTATACATACTATAAATGATGATATTTCTTTTTTCTTTAGTTTCATGTGTTATAAATGAATTATAGTTTATAGACTCATATGAAAAACCACAACTTAAAATTAATTTTTTTGACCTTTCATTTAAGTCTACACAAGATGCTATAATTTTATCATACCCATAAAGTTCAAATCCAAGTTTAACAATTTCTTTAAGTGCCCACGTCATTATTCCTTTATTTTGTGAAGTTTCATTTAAAATAAATCCTACTTCAGCACAATTAGAATTAAAAAAGTAAGTATGAAAGTTTATTATTCCTATCATATCACCTTTTTTGTTTCTAATTGCAAATGATGGTGGTAAATGCTTATCTTGGCTTTTAAGATAAAATGTATCAAATATCATTTTAGCACCATTTATTGAATTAACACAATCAAATGATAAATATTTAACAGTATTAATATTACTTGCCATGAAATAAAAATCCATATAATCATCTTTATTTACAAAAGATATTGTATAAGATTTCCATTTTATAATAGGTAAATCATTTAACATAAACCCTCCAAAAAATGAAAAAAGTCCTTATATAAAAATATAAGGACGATATTACCGTGGTGCCACCTTACTTCTAGTAAATTAAAACTAGCTCAAACCGTTAACGCCTGGTACGGATTATTTTCATAACCATTCAAAAAGTGTCATTACTACATCATATTGAGTTCTTCCACCATCTAACTCTCGCTTAAAATACTTACTGTAGGTCATTCTTTTATCATCATATTAGTATACATCCAAATTATATCAAAATGTAACAAAATTGTAAATAAATAATACTTAAATATCTAACTAATTAACAAAATTGTTTTCATCATTATCTACTTTATCATTAGAATAATTATTTTCATCTTCAATATCATAATCTTCATTTTCACCATAATGGTCTATATTTTTATTTGCATACTCATCATATGCAAATCTATCAAAATCTTTTTCCTTTAAAGTAGAAAAGAACTGAAATGAAAATAAGTTATCTAAAAATGTACTATCTTCTTCTAAATTTATATTTTTAATATATTTTAAATAGATTTGAAAATAATGATTATTTAATGTCTCAAATAACGCTTCATCTAGTTCATCTGAAAAATATTTCCATAAAAATTTATCACACTGTTCTACTTCTGATAAAATATTTTTTAAATCTTCAATATCAAGATTATCATTTGAATTATTATAAATACTTTCAATTTGAGTAAAATATTCTAAATATCTACTATAATCAAGTGGTTCATATTTGAAATTAATATTATCATTTTCGTTGTCCTTTAATACCTCAAATAATAATGGATTTGTTGTAAAAGTAATTTTCCCAATTTCAAGATTTGATAATATTTCAAGAACGGAATCATATATATTTAATTCATCTTCATCTAATATAAATGTTTTTCTATCTTTTGTATTAATATTAATTACTGATAAGTAAAATGGATTTACAAGTTTTTTTCTTTGTTCTGAATAAATAGGTATTTCTATATTAATTAAATCAATTAAGTATTCATCATCAGTTATTACATTAAATTTATAATCAAATTGCGATGTAACAAAGAAACCATCATGCACTATTTCATCAAACCATATTTCTTCTTTTAAAATTGAATAATCATTTATATATAAATCTATTATTTTGGCATCTTCTATTATAAAAATATCATCATAATATTCATCTATAATTCTTGGAAACATAATTAAAAATTTTTGTAATATTTTAAGATCCACATCTCTTGGATTTTCATAGAATGAATCAGTTGGTTTATCATAAATATTTAATGTATAATCACTTTCTCCTAATAACATTATATATCCTAAATAACAATAATTAAATGATACTCCATAATTATAAAATTCACAACCAAGTAAATAATCCATTACTCTTATATCACCATCATCTGATACAAGAGTAATACCAAATCCAGGATCTAATATGATTCTATAAGTCATATAATTTTTAATATCATTAATTTGAAATATTTGACTATACTTTAAAGTTTTATCTTTAAAATATTGATTATAAATATTTTTATATAAATTAAGTATTTTATTCTTTAAAGTATTTTTCATAACGTACCTCTTAATTTAATTTTTCTTCATTAGTTATAATCTCATAGACAATATAAACTTGTCCGTTATTATAATTATTTAATATTTCATAATATAATTCATCTTGTGTTAATAAATACATTTTTGAAATCAACAACATAAATATTTTATAATCATCTTCTAAAATTAATATTAATTCTTCCTTATTAAAATGAGAAAAAATAAATTCAAAATATGATTTTATTTCTTCATCTTTATAAACATTTTTTAAAGAAGTTAAAACATTTATATCAACATCATCTAAAATTATATCAAGATTTAAAAAATCCTCTTTTTTAATATTACCATTAGATATTTTATTATTACATAACTTTAGATTTTTAACTAATGTATTATAAAATCTTATTTCTTTATTTGATATATAATTTATAAAATATCTATCATTTTTAATTTTTCTTCATTTTGCAATATCAAATTATAAATTAGTAATGTATCTTTACAATCAATTGATACAAAATCAAAATTATAAGTATCATATTCAATTATATTATCTTCTAAAATAGGTATTAGTTTTTTCATTTTTGAAATATCACATGGAAGATTAGATTCTTCTATTTGTTTAAATCTTTTAAAATAAACTTCAGTATTAGTCCCAGCTATCTTCCATTTTTTATGATATGCCTTTTCATCTACTAAAAATGTATAATTTTTACCATGATTAGTATATGATGCAACCGCACATAAATATATTTTTTCATTAATTTGTTCTTTATACATAGTATTATCATTTAAACTTCTTTTTAATGTATCTTCATTTACTAAACTCGTATATAATTCTAGAACATCTATAGAATTAAGTTTAATAACATATTTTTCATAGTATAATCTCGAATCAAGAGGAATATTCAAATAAATATATAATTTTAAATTATCATTATATTCTGTCAAATTATCAATAAGTTCAAATTCACTTAACTTAAAAGATGCTCTAAATTTTATATTAGAAGATTGTAATTCATAAGAATTATTTTTAGGTGATTTACTGTATAATATATCATTTAAATACATTAAGAGTCCTTCTATTTCTTCTTCATAATAATCATTTTCATAAGAATAATTAATATAGTCATTAGAAATACTTGTATATATTTTTATATTAGGATAAGAATCTTTATTTAAAATATCTTTAATACTAAACTCAAATTTAGTCCCATTATTAATTTCTAATACTCCCATATTGCCACATCCAATACTAAATACTAAATTTTCTTATAAATTACAACTCTTTTAATACCATAACTTCTATCTTTTAAAATAGTAAAATATTTACTTTCAGGATTAGTACTTTTTTCAATTTCAAATGAAATAATTCCCTTATCATTTAATAAATTATTATTACTTATTAAAGATAATATTTCATCAACATTATTCATCTTGTATGGAGGATCTAAAAATATAAGGTCAAATTTAGTTTTTGACTGATTTAAAAAATCTTTAAAATCTAAATTAAAAAAATTACATTTTTCACTACATTTAAGCTTTAATGCATTCTTTTTAGCTATATTTAACGCATCTTTATTAATGTCATTTAAGTATGCAGCATACGCACCTCTTGAAATAGCTTCAAGTGCCATCGCACCAGAACCTGTAAATAAGTCTAGCACAACCTCACCATCAAAAAATTGACCTATTAGATTAAATATAGCTTGACGAACCTTATCTGAAGTTTCTCTTGTTGTTTCAAGTCCTGTAATTTCTATATTATGATTTTTATATTTACCTGCATTTATACGCATAATATCACTACTTTCTTCTTATATTATACTTTATATATAGAAAATGAGCAAATAAATTTTTATTAACTATTTATTCAGTTTAATAATATACTTATCAGTATATACTTTACTTAACATTATAAAATATGTATTATACCCTTTATAAATAATATTCTTAATCTTTAAAGATGGTTTTATTTGTTTATTATATAAACCATTATTTTCATTTGATAACTTTTCAAGTAAAATATGCTTATAAATATAATTATTCTTTAAGCTTAATATTGAAAGCATTATCATATAAATAGATAATATTAAAATACTTATATTTATTTTAAAGCTAAATATAAATAGTATTATAGATAATATTAAAGATATAATTATACTTACTTTATAAGCATAATAAAAAGGTAATTTAAAAGATAGTATATTAAGTAATATATAAAATCCATCTAAAGGAATTATAGGTATTAGATTAAATAAAAACAAGATTAGATTTATAATTAATAGTAGATGATTATTAAAAATTAAAGATACAATTACTAATATTAAATTAATAAAAGGTCCTGAAAAATATATTAATAAATCTTCTTTATTTGACTTATCAAAATAAGTGTCTAATAAGATTTGACCACCAAATGGTATTAAATTAATACTTTTAATTTTAATATTATAATTATTAATAATTAATATATGAAAAGTCTCATGAAGTAAATAAGATATTATAAAATATAAAGAAAACTTAAAACCATATGCAATATATAAAATAAATACTATTATACTTAATAATATAATATTTTTATACTTTTTCATTGTACACTTTATAATTTAATAATTTTAAGTTTTCAAAATTATTTGAATAAATATAATAACTTTGAGAATATCCTATTATATCATTTTCATTTATATGCTCATATATATTTAATTTAATATTATCACATGATAAAATATAAATAATATTACTACCAATATCTATACTTACATTTATTCCACATTTAGATATCACTACTCCATTAAATGGAAATATAATCTCATCATTTAATAGAGTAATATAATATCCATCCTTATATTCAATAAAATCTTGACATAACAGTTCAGAAGATAGTGATACTTCTTTAATATTTGTATTAATACCCATTAATAAATTAGATATATATAATATAGATAATTGTTTATTAATATTATTTTTAATTACAATAAATAAATTATTAAAAAATAATTTAGAAACTAAAATTAAACTTATAATAATAAAATACGATATTTTTCTTATTCTTTTAATAATATCACCATAAAATATTATGAAAATATTATTTTAATTAGTATATGTTTTATCTTCATAATAAAATATTTGATTTTCATTATAAGAAAAGTATTTATTATCACCTATGATGATATGATCAAATAAAATAAAATCAAAATAATTAACTTTATGTTCAAATTCAATCGTGGATTCTAAATCAGCTGTTGAAGGGGTCGGGTCTCCTGTTGGATGATTATGTGCTAAAATAATACCTCGTGCATTATGTAAAATAGCTTCTCTTATAATATCATTAATAGGTAAGGATACATTATTATTAAGTCCTTGATATGATTTAGAATTAATTATATTACATTTATTATCTAAATAAAGTACAAATAATCTTTCATGTTTTAAATGGGCAATTTTAGGAAAAATTAATTTTGCGGCGTCTTGATGAGTAATTATTTGTGTTTTTTCTTTATCATTATAAAGTAATCTCCTTGTAAGCTCAAATGATGCTTCAATACGAGCAGCTTTAATATTTAAAATACCTTCAAAATTTACTAACTCATTAATTTGCATATTTAAAATATCAGATAAGTTTTCAACACTATTTAAAATATCATAAGCTATATCTAGTGCAGATTTATTTTTAGTACCTGTATTTATTATAATTGCGAGTAATTCCTCATTACTCAAACTTTCTGGACCTTTAGCTATTAATTTTTCTATAGGTCTATTTTCCTTTTTTATGTCTTTTATTAACATAAAAAAATCACCTCCATATATAATAAAGGCGATTTTTGCGTTTTTTTTTAATTTTTTTTCATTTTTTCAAAAAAAGTTATTACTTTTGATGCAAAATGAAGGGATCCACATACTAAAACCAGATCTTTTTCTTTAAAATTATCTATTATATAATTAAGACTATCTAAATATGAAGGAATTATTTTTGAGGAAACATTTGTATTAAAAATAAGTTCATCTTCTTTTAACGCTCTTGTATCATCTAAAGTTGTGAATATAAACACAGATGCAATTTCTTCTAAAACACTTATCATTTTATTCACTTCTTTATCCTTAAGTGCAGTAAATAAAACAGGTATTTTTTTATTTGTTAATAATTTTATAGATTTTACTAGGGATATAACTCCATCTAAATTATGAGCACCATCAAGTAAAATTTTAGGTTTATCATATACTACCTCAAGTCTTGCCCTCCAACATGTATTATTAAGTCCTTCATTTATAATATTATTATCTATATTTAAATTCAATTGATTTATAGCCTCAACTGCAAGTGAGGCGTTATATGCTTGATGAAATCCTATAAGTGATGATTTAAAGTTTATTTCTTTATATTTAAATGTTGTACCAGTTAAGGATAAATTTATATCTTTAATATCATTATTAATCCATATCATTTTAGAATTTAAATTATTAGTATAATCTTTAAATATCGGAAGTAAAGACTCATCTACTGTTGTAATTAAAGTATCATTGTTATGTACAATGCCTAATTTTTTTAATGCTATTTCTTCAAGTGTTGAACCTAAAGTATTCATATGGTCATAACCAATATTAGTAATTATTCTTAATGCACTTGAAAATACATTAGTAGCATCTAGTATCCCACCAATACCTACTTCTATAACTGCAAAATCTACTTTCTTATCAGAAAAGTAAAGTATTCCCATTAAAGTAACAAATTCAAAAAAAGTAATTACTTCATCTTCTTCTTGGCAAAGTTTTTGTTTTATGTCATAAATAATGTTTGCGTATTTAATTAAATCATCATCTGAAATATATTCTAAATTATACATAATTCTTTCATTAAACTTTACTACATAAGGGGAGATAAATGTACCAACATTATAACCAGCTAGTTTTAATATGTTAGATATATATGAACATACAGATCCTTTTCCATTAGTACCAGATATATGTATTACTTTAAAATTCTTTTGTGGATTATTAAGTAATTTTAAAGCTTTATACATACGAGATAAGTCTTTTCTTTTTTCTTTTCTTTTAATATTTTCTATATAATTTATTGCATCAATTACATTTATAAACATATAAATCACCAAAGTAAATTATACTACTTTTATATATTTTATAAAGCTATTTTAAACATTTTTCAATTTCTTTTTCTAAAATATCTTTTCTTATAGGCTTTTGTAAATATACATTAATTTCATTTAAAAATTTATCATCTAAATTATTTTTTGTATAGCCAGAAAGTAAAATAAATTTTAAATCATTTTTAATGCCTTTAAGTTTATAATATAATTCTTTACCATTCATTTTAGGCATAATCATATCACATAAAACTAAATCTATATTATTCTTATTATGAACGAAAAAGGATAAAGCCTCTAATGGATCTTTTATAGGTATAGCATCATATCCTAAATCTTTAAGTAGAAGTTCAAGTACATTTAAAACTATTTCATCATCATCTATTACTAATATTTTCGCTTTTGATACAAAAAGGTCAAAAGAAAGTTGAGTTTTATCTTCTTTACAAGGTAAGTATATAGTAAATGTAGAACCAATATTTGTTGCGCTTTTAAGTGAAAGTAGTCCATTATGTTTAATAATTGTACCTAGAGTTTGAGTAAGTCCTAAACCAGATGAAGAAAATTTATCTTTAGTAGTAAAAAAAGGATCAAAAATTTTATTTATAATATCATATTCTATTCCACAACCATTATCTATAAAATCTATTTGTAAATATTTACCACTTATATGCTTAGTATAGTTAACTACATCATTTGGACAAGTGTTCAAATATATAATTTTCGAATTCATAATTAAAATATGATCAGATTTATCAAATGATTCTATTGCATTAATTACAATATTATTTAACGCTTCTGTAAGCAACATTAAAGAACCATATATATAAACTTTAGACATATCTTCTCTTTCATTTTTAATGAATTCAACATCTTTATTTAAAGAAAGATTCATTTTACAATATAATTCATTATATAAATTATCCACATAAATTTTATCAAATGTAATTGAATCACTATTTGAATAAGATAGTAAACTTTTAATTAAACCTGACGCTAATTCTGAGGCTTTAAGGGCATTATCTAAATATGAATTATAAGATATATTTAAGTTTTTAAGACATAGTTCAATGTTTCCATCAATTGCCATTAATTGATTATTAAGTTCATGTGCTATTGCACCAGACATATTACCTAATGCTTGAAGTTTTTCGGCTTGAAAGGCTTTAGATATTAAGTTTTCTTCTTTAGTAATATCATATAAATTAATTAATATTTCTTTAGAAGTTGAATAATTACCTTTTACTTCAAAAATATGCATATCTTCTTTTATATCTAAAATAGAATGCTTAAAATAGATTTCATTTATTTGCCTGAGCAATAATAGTTCTATTTCATCAAGAATATGACTTTTAAGTTCATATGTTTTATTATATCTAGAGATAAAATAAGATTCTACTTCTTTATCCTTAAATGAAAGTTTTTTTAAACTTAAGTCATATATTAATGATATTCCTCTTTTTTTGATAGAAGATTTTATAGAAACCTCTACATTATAAATAAAAAAATATATATAATCATTTTCATATATAAAAGAGGCTTCTCCTCTATTAAAGGAACTTACTAAATAAAAGCTTATTTTACTAAGATAATTCTTCTTTTTATTTAATGTTTCTTGAAGAATATTACTATCTTTTATATGAAAATCCATTTTATCATCATATTCTTTATTATTTAAAGTTAATATAGTAATTTTTTCATTATTATATTTCATTTTTCCTGTGATTATATCATTCATATAAAAAAACCTCCTAATCTATTTAAATTATAACAATAGTTGATGTCGAATATTGTTTAATTATAATTTAAATAATATAAAGAGGTTATATTTTATATTTTTTTAATTTCATTTGTATGAACTAATCTATTATAAGTAAATACTTTAGCTCCATACACATCTGTTGTAGGATAAACAAATGCATATTCGCATTCATTTAAAGCAATCATAAGTTGACGTGCATTTGGATAAATTATAAATATTTTATTAACTTCACGTTCAGAATTAATCTTAACATTCATAGCATCAACTATTTTATCTATGAATTTAATTGTTTCATCTTGTGGTGATGATTTAGTTTGCCATTTAGTTTTAGAATTAATTAATATTTCATTACATTTAGGATTATTAATTACACAAACATAGGTTACTTGATTTTTAGATGTGATTTTAAAGTCAAACCCTGCAATATTTATTCTTTCAAGTTTAGCATCATCATTTCCAATTAAATCAATAAGAAGATTATTAACATCTAAATAACATTTCTTTATTTGTTTAAAATGCATAACTATAAGTATCGTTATAATTATAGCTAAAATAACTATAAGTAAGGTTATTGTAATTAATAGTATTTGTAAATTGGACAATTAAATCACCTCTTATCCTTATAAGAACAATGTTTACATAAATTAAAATAACATTTATTATTATTAAAGTGTTCTCTTGCAAGTTTATACTTTCTATCATTTAAGATATTTGTAAGACTTGATTTTTTTATATTTCCTAAGTTTGTATCTGCTTTAGTATCAAGACAGCACATTACAACATTTCCATCTGAAAGAATTCCTATATGAGACTTACCACCCAGACAGTATCCTTCTGTATTATAGTCACTTTCAAGGCTTGGCCAAGTAAATTCTTCTTCATATGATAATATTACTCTTTCTTTAAGTCTTATCCTAGACTTAAAATCGCCAGTATAATTATAAAACTTAAAAAGTATTTCTTTTATTTTTTCATTAGTTTCTTTAATTTCTTTATTAGAATCAGCCCATAATCTTAAGTGAAATACACTATCTTTATAAATATCTTGATATTTGTTAATAAAATCAAGTAAATATAAGATGTATTCTTTATAATCTGACATAGAATATAAAGAATGAAGTGAAAAATTAAAAGTTTTAATTTTTACATTTAGAAGTTCACTTTCATATTTTTTTATAAGCCTTGTATTAGTTGATAACATTATATTTAAGTTTTTATCATTTGCATACTCTACTACTTCAAAAAAATTTGGATATATTAATGGTTCACCTAAGACATGTAAGCATAGTTCATTTGTATATAAAGATGATTCATCTATGGCCTTTTTTGCAAGAGATAAATCTATCATTCTAGAGTTTTTATTTGCAGGTGTACAAAATACACAATTCAAATTACAATAATTAGAAAGTTCTAAATAAATTCTTTTAAATTTCATCTTTTATAAACCTTATATAAAAGATAAATACCTGGTACTACACATACCATAGCACCTATGTATAACCAAAGACCTATATAAGACGTAGATTCTTGACCACTAAAAGCCGCAGATATTATAACAATAGTTGATATTGTAGATAAAATAAATCCTACAATTAATAAACTAAATCCAATATATTTATTCTTATTCATTTTCATCTCCAAGTACTACTCCTTCTATTTTTGAAAATTCTAATGTATTAGGTACCATTGTGTCAATACCAGTATTTACGATAGCCGCAACTTTTCTTCCGATTTCTTCTGTAGTTAAGCCTTCGTATTCTTGTGGTAAAATAGGACGGTGGATAATTACAGTAATCTTAGTTTTTCTTTTAGGACAATTTTGTGATAATTTTGAATTACCAATAATTGAAATAGGAGAAATCACAGCTTTAGGTTTAGTCGCAAGTTTATAAGCACCAGCACGAAGGGCTACCATATGTTCTGTTTCTCTAGTTTTTATTCCACCTTCTGGGAATATTAGATAATTTCTTCCTGATTTTACATTTTTAATAGCTTCAAGAAGATCTTTTACACCTTGACGATTATTATTACGATCTAACATTGTAACACCAAGACCTCTTAGCATACGTGATAAGATTGGTACATCTTTAAGTGTTGATTTAGCTACAGCACTTAAAACAGTATGATATGCTTGATATACAACCGTTACGTCTAGCATTGATTTATGATTACCATAAATTACATAAGTAGATTTAGGAATGTTTTCATTACCTACTACATGGATTTTTACTTTAATAAAAGTATGAACAAATTTTAATATAGGTAAAATCATTTTGTGTTTTAATTTATTATCTGGTTTAGAATAAGGCATTAAAAATATAAATAATAATATATATAAAGCCATCAAAATTAAAGAAATTAAAAAGCCACATAATAAATATAGTGGTAAAAAATATATACTATCATTAATGAATGTAAATAAATATGCATAAAGTACACCAAATAATGATACGACTAACCAGCCTAACATAATTACATCTTCTTTCTTTTATAAATTGTATATTTTACTTTTTCTGATTCATTAAAAGATATGAGTTCAAATTCATCTAAATTTAAAAAATCAATATAAGTATCTCCTTCGTATATACCTTTTATATAGGATATATATAAATAAGTTGCGTAAGGATAAAATTGTAAGTAAGTATTTGCCCCTCCAATAATAAAGATATCTTCATTTAAAGATAATATATCTTCTATATTATTACAAACTTCTATTCTTTTATCTTCTATTTTGGTATTTGACAAAACTATCGTCCTTTTATATGGAAAAGGTTTATCTTTATAATAATAACACATAGATAAGTAATTATTATATCCCATAATTACTGTATGGTCTTTAGTTTTATTTTTAAAATAAATTAAATCTTCTTTTATATGCCATGGAATTTTTTTATTAGAACCAATCAAGTTTTTTTCATCCATAGCCCAAATCATTGAAACCATTATACCGCAACCTTTCCTTTTATACCACTATGTGGATTATAATTTTCTAATGTAAAATCTTCATATTTAAAATCAAATATTGATTTAATATTTGGGTTAGTTTTCATTATAGGTAAGGGACGAATACTTCTTTTAATTTGTTTATTAATTTGTTCTAAATGATTTAAATAAATATGAGCATCCCCTAAGGTATGAATGAATTCACCCACTTCAAGATCACATACTTGAGCAATCATCATAGTAAGTAAAGCATATGATGCAATATTAAATGGTACGCCTAAAAATACATCTGCACTTCTTTGATATAATTGACAGGAAAGTTTGCCATCTATTACATAAAATTGCATAAATGCGTGACAAGGAGGTAAAGCCATATTAGGTACATCTTTAGGATTCCAAGCGCTTATAATTAAACGACGAGAATTAGGATTTGATTTGATTTCAGATATTAAATTAGAAAGTTGGTCAACACCTAAAAAATCACGCCATTGCTTACCATAAACTGGACCTAAATTACCATGAAGTTTTGCAAAATCTTCATCTAGTTTTATCTTATTTACAAATTCTTCTAGTGTTTCATTTTGATAATCAGGTGATTTTTTATATATTTCATATGGCCATTCATTCCAAATACGAACATCATTATCAACTAAATATTTAATATTAACTGAACCTGATATAAACCAAAGTAATTCATGTATAATACTTTTTAAATGAACTTTTTTAGTTGTAAGCAGCGGAAATCCTTTACTTAAATCAAATCTCATTTGATAACCAAATACTGATATAGTACCAGTACCTGTTCTATCTTCTTTTTTTGTTCCATTTTCTAATATATGTTTGCACAAATCAATATATTGTCTCATAAACATCACAACCTAAGCTTTTCTTTTTCTTACTTTTATGATTATATCAATTTTTGTCTTAAATTAAAATAACTTTTAATAAAAAAGAAAAAAATCACAAGAATAAATCCTGTAATTTTAAAGTTGCTATAGATCATAAGCCATGTTCTGTACTATTTCTAGTGGTAATCATCTATCTATACTTTCGTATCCTTCTTTTACTTCATTTCGTAATTGAAGACTCCCCTACCAAATTTGGGTTTCTAGCTTGAGGGGTTTACCGCGTTTCACCCTACCATTTCTAGTAGTATCGTTTCTGTGGCACGTTAGAGCAAAACCATATCAAAGACTTAGGTTTTTACTTCGCCGTTACCTTAAAAGGTACCCAGCCTTATTTATTAAACTGGCACAAACACTACAATCATCTCAGATTGTGCTAGCATGGACTTTCCTAACATTTCTGCTCGATTACCTTTCTATAGCAGTAAAATTATATTATTTTTAAATAAAAATGTCAAAACATTTTTAAAAGTTATTAAGATATAGTCTGATTATTATGTTTCTTTTTATAAATAATTTGATAGATACCTATTATAAATGAAATTAGAAACAATAATAATCCTACAAATGTTATAGTTGTTGTATAATGGATATTTGAATTTTCACAAAATAAATAATAATCTAATATTATTATTCCATTAGCAATTACACCAAGTATTAAATTTATAAATAATAATTTTATACTTGATTTTTTATATCCTTTAATACCAATAAATATTACTAATATATATAATATAATAGACAAAGTTCTAAAAATATATAAAGAAGGTATAAAATTAACAAAATAAAACGAATTGAAATAATATTTATAAGTTGTTATATATGTAGATATTGAACTTCCTATTGATATTTCTGAATATGAATAATATGTAGCAAATAAAATAAAAGAAGAAAGAATGCTTGCAGCTAGCATAATAAGTAGTAATTTCTTATTTAATTTAGTTATGTCAAATTCATTTACTATTAATACTTTCCTAATTAAAATATATATGAATATTATAAATAATATTAGTATTATAAATTCTAAATTTAAGAAGAAATTATAATTATTATAATAACTATATACATTTTTAAAACTTATAGAATTAAATAGTAATATAATAAAAATTATAAAAATAATAAATGTAATATCTGTAAATAATAAGTTTTTCTTTTTTAATTGAAGTTTAGTCTTTAATAAATCTTCTTGTAATTCTATATTATCTTCATCATTTAAAATTCTTCTTAGTTCTAAAGTGCCATATATATATCCAAAAATACCTATAATTAATCCTGAAAAATTTATAACTAAGCCAATTTCATTATATGATAATAACCAAAATATTAATCCTAAAATGAATAAAATTACAAGTATTGAAGTTGAAATTATAAAAATAAGATTTTGTTTTTTCATCAAATGATTTTCTATCAATTTACTTCTATTTAGATTTTTTTCATTTACTGTCACTTTTGATTGGTCTTTTAAGTTACGTTCTCCTTTTAATAATTCATCTACACTAATATCATAAAACTGTGCAACATCAACTAAAATATTTATATCTGGAATACCATTACCATTCTCCCATCTAGAAACAGTTTTTTGAGTTACGTATAAAGCTTGTGCAACTTCTTGTTGTGTTAATCCTTTTGATTTTCTTAAAGATGTTAAAAACTCACCTATTTTAACTGTATCCATAAAATGCACCTCTATTCTTACTTAAATAATAAAACATAATTCTTAAAAATAAAACTCATTTTCACGAGTAAAAATACTCGTCAAACGACTATTTTATAATTAATATATATTTTTATTAATACTTAGCTATAATCGGAATTTATACAAAAACACCGTCTATAATAAAACGGTGTAATTATTAATAATGGTAAATATTATTATTTTATTAATATTATAATATATTACTTAATTATAAAATATCCTTATTAAAGTGACCTCTTGTATCAGTTTCTTGATTAAATTCTTTAATATTATTACCATTTAATTTAGATAAAGCCTTCTTTATAATGCAAGTAGCTTCTTCTTTTGTTTCAATAGTTAATTGAATTCTATATTTTCTTACTGAATCATTTAAATAAGCAAGTTCATCAAGTAAATTTAAAATTTTACCATTAACAATCGTTGTAGTACAATCGTTATGGCTTATTATAGGAAACTCACCATAATTATCTTTTATAGCATATTGATTATTTTTACATTTTCCACATAAGTTATTTACTTTTAATGGACAGTATTTAGTATTTAAAAGATGGGCTCTACCATATACTATCATTTCAAGATTAGGTTTTTTATTATATTTTCTTTCAAACTCTGATACCATTTTATCAATTCTTGATTTGTTAATTTCATGAGATATGGTAATTCTTTTTACGCCTTCTTTATGAAGTAAATAAAGTGCACGTGAATTAACTACATTTAATGAAAAGTCAGATACTAAATAAGTTTCTTTATCTTTAAAATAATTAATTCCACCATATCCACCAACAAGAGTTACATCTAAATTATCATCTTTATAAGTGCATTCATTTCTTCTAAAGTAATTATCAAAATAAATATCTTCTTTATTAATACCACATGAAATTGCGGCTTCATATTGTTCTTTAGTTTGACAAAATACAGTTAGTCCTTTATCACTTAGTGTAACATCAACGTCATAATCTTCTTCTTTAATATCAATAGTTCTATTTATTTTAAATCTTTCTTCATCTAGTTTTAAAATCGCATTTCTTCTAAGTTCATTTAACACAGATGATGGTATAAATGAATCAGGGTCAGTATCACATTCTAAAGTTTCTATTTCATAGGGTGTATCATTAAGTCTTGATAATTGTTTATAAGCATTTTCATATAAAAAATGATTCTTTAATGATTTTTCAACTATAAAATCAGATAAAACTTCAATATGATGTTCATTAAAAATAATTTGAAGTTTTAAAGCTTGTCCTACTTTTCCTGTCAAATACATATTAATAGGTATTCTTCTTGATAATTTTTTTGATTCTTGTGCGACTTTTTCTAAATACTTTGTATCTGATGTAACATATACTAAATTACCAATATCTACATTTTCTTGAAGTTTTATATAGATTTTTTTATCTGATGAATTAATTAAATTACCATTTTCATCATATATTTTAGTTAAGGGATATGTAATATCTGTTTGGGCTTCTATTCTAATTACATCATTTTGATTTAAACAACAATTTAAAGTAATTTCAACATATCCTTTTTTCTTATTTGATACAAAACCTGCTTTATAACCTACATGATTAGGTCTTTTTATATTTACAATATTTTTTTTATCAGTACCAAAGATATAACCATTAGTAAAAGTTCTATTAAATGTTTTTCCTAAATTTATATAAGCATCATCTTTTGCATGATGATTATCAAGTGCATATCTATATTCTTTAACAACATTTGCAACATATGTAGGTTCTTTCATTCTTCCTTCTATTTTAATAGAATCTACAAATGACAACTCTTCAAGTTTATCAACTGTTGATAAATCTTTCATAGATAAAATATAAGATGTACCTAAAGACTCATTTGTCGTTTTGTTTATAAGTTCATAAGGCTTACGACATGATCCAACACATCTTCCCCTATTTCCACTTCGATATCCAATAAGACCTGACATTAAACAGTTTCCAGAGTATGACACACAAAGTGCACCATGAGAAAATACTTCAATAGGTAGATTTGTTTTATTTTTAATTTCTTTAATTTTATCAAGAGAGCATTCACGGCCAAGTACAACTCTTTTAGCACCTAAAATATTAGCTTCTTTGGCACCATATTCATCATCAAGACCCATTTGAGTAGACGCGTGCGCTTCTATTTGTGGGCAATTTCTTTTTACATAATCTAACAGTGCTATATCTTGAATAATAATTGCATCAACACCCATTTGATATAGTTTGATAATTTGACTATATGCATCTTCAAGTTCATCTTCAAATACAATTGTATTCATAGTTACATGAACTTTAACATTATGTAAATGACAATATCTTAAAGCTTTTGCTAATGTATCAAAATCAAAGTTAGATGCATAAGCTCTAGCTCCAAACTTATTCATACCAAGATAAACAGCATCACACCCTGAATTTACAGCAGATATAAGGGCTTCCATAGAACCAGCAGGGGCTAGTAATTCTGGCATAAAATCACTCCTTCTTTAATAATTTATCAAATATATTTGATATTGGTTTATATAACCATAAGATTGTTAAGAAACTTGATGAGGCAAGTAATATTTCAAATAAGATATCAGAAATAAAATAATCAAATAGTTTAACATCTAAAAGTATAATAGTAGGTATAAAAAATAACCAACAATACAAAAATGAATGCATAACTCCTATTATTGCTAGTATAAAAGGACTTTCTACTTTTTTAAATATTGTATTTAAACTTATAGAAATTAAGCTCCATCCTAAAAGTAAAAACGGAAAATAAAATATATTAAAAGAGGATGTAAATAAACAGTCAAGTAAAGAATATATAAAAACTATAACTAAACTTTTAATCAATCCCATTTTTTTAGATATTACAACTATTAAAAATACTGTAAGTTGAATATTAGGTAAGAATTGTAATATCATTTCTTGTAAAATTAGTATTGCACTAAGTATAGCAATAAGAGTTATATCAAAAACTTTAAACTTATGCATAAATATATTTATCTAATTTAAAAGTAATTCTAGTTTGGTCTTTAAACTCAATTTGATTAAACATTTTATCTGAATATGCATCATCAACATATAATGATATATAAACCAAATATGTTCCATAGTCATTGGTTTCAAAATCACCAATTGATTTTAAATATCCCTTACTATCAATTACTACATTATCATATTCTTTTTTACAAACATCATAAAGAGTATCATTTTCTTCAAATTCTATTTCTTTTTTTTCAACTAGTTTGCTATCTAGATCAATAAATTCTAATATAATAGTCCCATTTTCATTTGTACTAAATTTTTTTAGCACAAATATTAAAGCTATAGATAGTACCATTAGTGCAACAATTGAAGATAAAAGATAAACTTTTTTATTATTTTCCATACTTTTTAGCCTTCTTACCATCATCATTTTTATTAATCATATTTTTTCTTTTTTCCATATAATCTCTTGGTTTAATCAAACATTTTTTTGTCATACCTATTAAATCTTGACGTCCAGCTTTAATTAAAGCTTCATAAACTAAATCATAATTTTGAGGTAATTTATATTGCATTAAAGCTCGTTGCATAGCCTTTTCATGAGGATTTTTAGGTACATAAACTTCATCTCCATTAAATGGATCAATTCCAGTATAATACATACAAGTTGATGCAGTACCAGGAGTAGGATAAAAATCTTGTACCTGTTCAGGCATATGACCGGTATCTCTTAAATACTCAGCTAAATTTATAGCCGCATCAAGTGTAGAACCTGGATGAGATGACATTAAATATGGAACTAAATATTGATTCATACCAAATTTCTTATTTCTTTGTTTATATTCAGATACAAATTCATCATAAAGTCCACGAGATGGTTTTCCCATTCTAACTAATACCCTATCATCTACATGTTCTGGCGCAACTTTTAGTTGACCTGAAATATGATATTTTATTAATTCATCAAAGAATTCTTTATTTTTATCATACATTATATAATCATATCTAAGTCCTGATCTTACAAACACTTTTTTAATACCAGGAAGATTTCTTGCGGCTTTTAGTATATCTAAGTAATCTGTGTGATCTACACGCAAATTCTTACAAGGAGAATATCCAATACATTCTTTGTGAGTACATACTCCATGAGTAGTTTGTTTATTACATGCAGGATGATAGAAATTAGCTGTAGGACCTCCAATATCATGGATATAGCCTTTAAAATCTTTATCTTGGGAAATTTTTTTAACTTCTTCTAAAATAGATTCTTTAGTACGTGATTGGATGATTCTTCCTTGATGCATTGTAAGTGCACAAAAATGACATCCTCCGTAACAACCTCTATTTGATATTACAGAAAATTTAACTTCTTCTATTGCAGGTACATGTCCTTGTGCTTCAATTAAAGGATGTGTCGCCCTCATATAAGGAAGTGAATATGTAGCGTCCATTTCTTCTTGTGATAAAGGAAATTGAGGTGGATTTTGTATAACATAAGCATCTTTATATTTTTCTATTAAAGGTTTACCTAAAAACGCATCTGTATTCTTATATTGAATTTGGAAAGATTTAACATAATTTTTCTTATCTTGTAAGACCTCATCATATGAAGGTAGGTTTATTCCATCATAAGGCAATATAGTTTCATCTTTTGTTTTCCATACGGTATTTCTTAAATAAATAATATCCTTTACATTAAGACCAGACGAAAGTGCATCAGCTATTTCAACAATTGTTTTTTCACCCATACCGTAAAGTAATAAATCGGCATGTGAATCGAGTAAGATAGAACGTCTAACACTATCTGACCAATAATCATAATGATTTAATCTTCTTAAAGACGCTTCTATTCCACCAATAATAATTGCACTATCAGGATATAATTCTCTTAACTTTGTTGAATATCTAATAACTGCTCTATCAGGACGGCGCCCCATTTGACCTTTTGGTGTATAAAAATCTTTCTTTCTTCTTTTTTTAGAAACTGAATAGTGATCAACCATTGAATCAATATTACCACCACATACTAAAAAACCCAGTCTAGGTGTACCAAATAAAGTAAAATCAGAATTTTTATTCATATCAGGTTGAGATATAATACAAACTTTATAACCAAAATTTTCTAAAGTTCTTGAAATAATTGCAGGTGCAAAAGAAGGATGGTCAATATACGCATCTCCTATTACAAATACAAAATCAGGTTTATCCCAACCATATTCTTTCATCTCTTCAACTGTTAGTGGTAAAAATGGCATAATAATCACACTCCATTTAACATTTTATCATATTTTAAAGATGTTGAAAATAAAAGAATTTTGTAAATGAATAAAATATGATATAATTCATTTAATATTATAAACATGTGAGGTAATTTATGAAAACTTTATTAATTGGTATTAATGCTAAATATATACATCCAAATTTAGCTATTAGATTACTTAAGAAAAATACTAGATATGATGTAGATATAAAAGAATTTACTATTAAAGAAAATATTAAAGATATTATCGATTATATATTAATAAATAAGTATGATACAGTCGCATTCTCTTGTTATATTTGGAATATAGAAATTATTAAAAATATATTAAATTTATTAAAAGATAAACAATTAGTTATAATTCTAGGCGGACCAGAGGTAAGTTACAATGCCTATTATTATTTAGAAAATAACCTAGCCTCATATATAATTAAAAATGAAGGTGAAGAAGCATTTGACATGTTACTACATTATTTAAATGGTAAATGTCAACTTGATGAAGTACCTAATTTATATTATAAAGGAGGTTATACATTTGATAAATATGTAGATATTAATAACATTAAACCAGCATATGATTTACTTGATGATATGCAAAATAAAATAGTCTATTTTGAAACATCAAGAGGTTGTCCATATAAATGTGGATATTGTATGGCAAGTCTTGATAATAAAGTTAGATTTTTTGATATTGAAATGTTAAAAAAAGAACTTCTTCTTTTAAAAGAAAATGGTGCAAAAGTAATTAAATTTTTAGATAGAACATTTAATGCTAATAAGAAAAACTTTATTGATTTAATTGATTTTATAATTAAAATTCATACAAAAGGACAATCATATCAATTTGAAATAACAGGAGATTTATTAAGCGAGGAAATAATACATTATATAAATAAAAATGCACCTAAGAACTTATTTAGATTTGAAATAGGAATTCAATCAACTAATATTAAAAGTAATTTAAGTGTTGGTAGAGTCCAAAATAATGAAAAACTATTTCATAATATTAAATTAATTCAAGATAAAAATATTATAGACCTTCATCTAGATTTAATTGCAGGTCTACCTTATGAAGATTTTAAATCTTTTGAAAATACTTTTAATGAAGTTATAAGACTTCATCCTTTAGAATTACAACTAGGATTTTTAAAATTACTTCATGGTACAAGGCTAAAAGATGAAGCTTTAAAGTATAATTATAAATATAATGAAAATGCGCCTTATGATATTATATCTAATGATTTTATGTCAGAAAATGATATTTTACAAATTCATAAAACTGAAGAAGCTTTTGATGTTTATTATAATTCTAATATTATGAAAAATACAATGAGTTTGATAATAGATAATGTCAAAAGTCCTTTTAACTTCTTCCATTCACTTGGAAATATTTGTGATAAAACTTTATCACTTGAAGGAAAGTTTAAATTATTTGATGATTTTATATTAAATTTAGATATCTATCCTATTTTACATAAAAATTTAATTATAGATTATTTAAATTACTTTAAAGTAAAACCTAAGGTTTGGTGGACTACAGATATTACTCCAAAAGAAAAGAATAAAATATTAAGAGAATTATATGAAAATAATAAAATTAATATTAATTTACTTGATTTATATAAATATTCTATATTAGTTGTACTTAAAGATGCTTATATTATAGGACTTTATAAACCAGATATTAAACAAATTGTCATTTTAGATAAATAGTCAGCTTTGTTGGCTATTTTTTTACATTTAAAAAGAGACTCATAATGAATCTCTCAAATAAAATGTATTTAAATATTATCAGTTTATTGTGTATTCAAAAATTTTAATTATATTAAAACTGATTATTAATTATATTTAATTAATTTGTAATTTTAAAAACATTTTGTGCTTGAAGGCCTTTATCACTATCAATCAGTTCAAATTCTACAACTTGACCTTCTTCTAATGTTTTAAAACCTTCATCTTGAATTTGTGAATAATGAACAAAGATATCATCATAATTTTCCTTAATTATAAAACCATAACCTTTTTCATTATTAAACCACTTAACTTTTCCTACTAGCATACTTTGATACCCCTTTCTGAATACAATCTAATTATACAACTAGCTTTTATTTTTTTTAGTACTAATCGTACCAAAAAGTTAGACAAGATATTTAATATTTTGTCAATTTATATAATATTATTTTTAATAATTTTGAATATTTTTATACATTTTAAATTAATTTGTCAAATAATTGCAGATAACAAAAATATCCTTATTTGTATCTTTTGATAATTCATTAAATATTTCAAGTATTAAATCTGTAATTCTAAATGACTCGTAAGAAAATATATAAGATTCTTTATTATTAAGATATATTTGAAAAAATAATCTTGAATATTCATATGAAAAGGCTTTAAAATTTAACATATATTTCTTATCAAATAAATAAGATATTATTAAATTAGATTTATCAAGCGGTATAACGCTAAATCCTATTTGTATAGGATAACGTTTATAACAATCATCACATATAAGATAATTATCTTTTTTAAAAATAGATGATATACCTCTTTTAAAATTAAAGTTTTTCTTACAATTTAAACATCTCATATTATCACCAAAATCAAAATATCATAATTTCAAATAATTGTCAATAATACCTTAGGTAAGCCATTTTTCGAAAAATTTATATTATTTGCAAGTTATATAACACTATCTTTGATTTTTTTAGAAAATCAAGCCATTTTAATGGTAAAAATTAATAGTATTTAGATTATTACAAATAAAAAACTTGAAATTTTTTTATTTGTAATTGTAATAGGATAACGTATTTTAATAACACTTAATTATTCATAAATATTATAATTATCATCATCACGACATTTACATAAACTATTAATAATAGGACGAATCTACCCGAATGTAAACTCGCTTAGTTTTTGTTTGTGCAAGTAAATTGCTATTTATTATTTATATTTACTAATTATTTAATTAACTAATTTAAACCTTCAACAAGTTCCTCATCGTTACAAGAAAAATTTATATCTATATTTATTATCTACCAAAACTAATAATGTAGGTGCAACTAAAAAACTTCGTCATATATTTCAACTACTTCTTTTTATCATTAAAAATCGTTATACTTTTATTATGAATCATAATCCTCTTGAGATATTATTGCTTCACGAGTTTTTTCAAATATTAAATGTCTTTATTTATGGACAAGAATACATTTTTTTATTTATAGTTAATCACTTCATACTTATTAGATTTATTATGACCTAGATATACTACGTCACCAAGTATTTTTCTAACGGTTGTATAACTCCAATCTTTATTTTTAAATTTGGCAAACCTAAAACCGCCTTCAAGTCTTTTATAATAGACAGGAGTACAAATTCCTTTTTCAGTTAAAATAGACGCAATTTTAGGGCAACAATTATATTCTAATGCTAATCTAAACATAAATTCAATAATCGTTCTGACTTCATCAACGATTAAATGATTATTATCTAGTGGTCTTTTTATACCCATATGGTACTTGAGTAGCAGTATATAATCCTTTTTAGTTTCTACTTTTTTAGCTGACTTTACTAATCTAGACAAATCTATTGAATACATATCATTTGAAATGATTTTAAATAGTGCAATATCATTATTATCATTAATGGTATCTATACCATTATTAATTGCAATATATCTTACATTCATATCTTTGAAATAATATTCAGTATAATAACCAGTTTCAATATAGTTTCTTCCAAGTCTTGATAGATAAATAGTAATAATTAAATTAGCAATGTCATTTTCAGTATCTTGTAGCATTCTTTAAAATCCGTGTCTATTTAAATTAAAGCCACTATATCCATCATCAACATAAACATCAAATATTTTAAAACATTTTTTTTGCATATTCTTCTAAAATAATCTCTTGCATTTAGATACTTTCAGATTCACCAAAACTTAAATCATCTAAAGCTAATCTACAATATAAAGCTGTTTTGTAAATTTCATTTTCTTTCAAATTAACCTACTTTTTTAACATAAACTTGCGGCATTGTTGATATCACAAGTTAATATTTACATTCATCTATTTTCTTGAAATTGTAATTTGGGTATCCCAGTTACTAAACAATATCGTGTACTTTGTGGTACAAAGTTTTAAACAATTTATCCTGTTTATAATTTTTTTATTTAATTCTTAAACTTAAGTTTTTCCCAAGTTTATTCATCATTTCAATTTTATAATCTAATAAAGAATGCGAATATCTATTTAAAGTAATCATAGCATTTGTATGTCCTAAAATTTCTGCTAGTGTTTTAACATCCATACCTAGTTCAATAGCATTAGTTGCAAAAGTATGTCTTAATGAATGAAAGTTTCGATATGTAATATTATTAATCCTTAAAATATATTTAAATGTTCTTTGATAAGATCTATTATCTACTATTCCTAAATTTCTAGTTGTAATAACATACTTAGAATTACTTTCTTTTTTCATTACTTTTAGTATCTTAATTAATTGATTGGGTAAAGGTATAATTCGATTTGATTTTTTAGTTTTAGGTTTATCTACTACTATTTGTGATTTACCATCAATTTTTACTGAATATGATGTTTTATTAATTGTAAGTAAATTAGAATTAAAATCTATATCATCCCAAGTTAATGCAAGTAATTCTCCTAGTCTAATTCCAGTATATAAACAAATAACAATACCAATATAATTTTTTCTTTTATGATTTAAACAAAATGATTCTATTATTTGTT
>CAZGBY010000010.1:0-34545 GCA_964524125.1 uncultured Clostridium sp. | reverse complement strand
CATTCAAGAATTTCTTTCAGCGGTGACACAGCGGAATTTACTTTTTCATTTAACATTTTCATAAAAAAATATATAAACCATCTTGATATTATACTTATAAGTGCTATAATTAAATTACCATAAAGAGAAGACGAGAGACAAGCTCTATGACTCTTCAGCAACCAGCCTTGTGTATGGTGCTAAAGCTTGAATGATGGGTGTATACTTTATTAAATATCTCCTATCATTTACGATGGGAGTTTTTTCGTTTTTGGTAGAAACGAGGTATTTATTATGTTATGGTTTATTTTGGCTTTTGTAGCTGCGATTGCTACATCGCTTACAACAATTTTTGCTAAAATTGGAATTAAAGATGTTAATTCTAATTTTGCAACAACATTTAGAACTGGTGTGGTTATTATTTGTTGTATGATTTTTTGCTTGATAACGGGTAGTTTAAAAAATATTGTTGATTTATCTTATAAAAATTGGATATTTTTAATATTATCTGGTATGTCTACAGGATTTTCATGGCTTTGTTATTATAAAGCTTTGAAACTTGGTGATATAAATAAAATAGCGCCAATTGATAAATCAAGTTTTGTGCTTACAAGCATATTATTTTTAATATTTTTCTTTGAAGATACTACAAATGGTGGAAGTATACTTATTATATTAATGTTAAGTTTATCTATAATATTAATGTTAGTAGGTACAATTTTAATGATAGGTAAAAAAGAAGGACAAGAAACTAAATCAAAATGTTGGTTAATATATGCGATTTTATCTGCAGTTTTTGCAAGTTTAGTATCATTGTTTGTTAAAATAGGTCTTAAAGGAATCCCTTCTAATTTAGGAACACTTATAAGAACTATTATAGTATTTATATTCTCCTTAGCTATAGTCTTATCTAAAAAAGAATATAAAGGAATAAGAAATATTACTAGTAAAAGTTGGTTATTTTTATCTCTTTCAGGACTAGCAACAGGAGTTGCATGGCTTTGTGAATATTATTCTTTAAATATAAATGGAGTAAATCCTATTGCTGTAAATTCAATAGGAAAACTTTCAATATTACTTACGATGTTATTTTCATTTTTAGTATTAAAAGAAAAGTTTTCAAAGAAATCTTTATTAGGATTAGGTTTATTAGCTTTAGGTATTGTTATTGTGATTATTTTTAGTTTATAAGTATAAGATTGATTTTTAAAATTTTAACTTATTGAAATTATTTAGAAATGTATTAATAATTAATATATGAGGCGGTGCAAAAAAATGAAGAAGTTTGCTTATTTAAAAAACATATGTTGTATATTTATATTAGCTATAAGTTGTTTATTAATTTCATGTTCTAATACTAATTATAATATATTAACTTTAACTGAAGCCTATGAACTAAACTACATTAGTTATAATGATCTAAAAGAAATTTATGAAATTAATTCTTTAGATAATAGCGACTTGAATGATACTTTAAGTGAAAAGGAAAAGTCTAATATTATAAACTCTTTTAATGAAATTTATAATTGTGATGGAAAAACCGAAATTGTTAAATATTATGGCAAGTATGGTTCTTCTTATGTAGTTAAAATATCAAATGATAATTTAGCATACACATCAGTAGTTAAAAATGAAAAAATTGAAGACTTAGAGTTTATCTATCCTAGTTTAGAAATTAAAGTTTTTGTCAAATAATATTTTTGGATGCATTCCCTATACTAGGGTTTTGCATCCTTTTTCAATATTAATCAAAAAACTATTTATGTACATATCTAAAGTATGATATAATTTAATAAAGAAATGTAAGAGGTACTATATGACTTATATAATAAACTTTTTAACAATATTTATACTATTTTCATTTTTAGGTTGGTGTCTTGAAGTAGGATACCGCTCATATAAGAATAAATATTTTATAAATCCAGGCTTCCTTACTGGATGTTCGCTCCCTATTTATGGTTTTGGTGGCTTTTCTTTATACCTTATTTGTTCACTTGAGTTAAATTTTATTACAAACAATGTTTTAAAAATTATAATAATAATTTTGCTTGGTACTATATTAATGACATTTATAGAATTTATAGCAGGATTATTTTGTATTAAAGTATACCATAATAGATTATGGGATTATTCTGATAGAAAATTTAATATATTAGGAATTATATGCCCAACATTTTCAATAGCTTGGGGATTAATTGTGGTATTTTATTATTTTTGTATAATGCCATGGCTACCAATATTTTGTAATATAGTAAATGAACATATATCACTTATATTACTTTTAGGAATGTTATGTGGACTGTTCCTAGTTGATTTAGGTTACTCAATGAGAATAATGGACCACATTAGACATTATGCTAAACAAGTTAAAGAAGTACTTAACTTTGAACATCTTAAACTTGAAGTTAAAACTAAAGCAGAAGAATCTAAAATTAAATTTAAAGGATTATCTTTCTTTAAATTAAGACATCATATAATAAGTTTTATTAATAAGAAAAATGATAATGAAGATGATAGCGATAAGGAGTAAATAAATATGAAACCAGTATTAATAGTAATAGCAGGAGGATCAGCCTCTGGTAAAACTACTGTAGTAGATAAAATTCAAAGAAAATTAGATTTAAATAATGTTTCAATTATAAGACATGATGATTATTATAAAGATCAAAAATATGTAGAAATGTTAGATAGACAAAAAGTTAATTATGATCATCCTAATGCGTTGGATAATGATTTATTAATTCATGATTTAAAAGAATTACTTTCTGGTAATGAAATAGATTGTCCGATTTATGATTTTAAACTTCATACAAGATCTGATGAAAAAAGACATATTATACCTAATAAAGTATTAATACTTGAAGGTATTTTAGTACTTGAAGATGAAAGAATAAGAGATTTAGCAGATATTAAAATATTTGTAGATAGTGATGATGATATAAGATTTATTAGAAGACTTGTACGTGATATTAATGAACGTGGTCGTTCAATGGATAGTGTAATTAATCAATATTTAAATACAGTTAAACCAATGTATTATCAATTTGTTAAACCTACAAAACGTTATGCAGATATTATTATTCCAAATGATAAACAACATGATGTAGCAGTTGATGTAATTATCTCTAAAATAAAAGATATTATTCAAAAGGAGGATATTTAAATGATAGGAATCATAGGCGCGATGGATGTTGAAGTTTTAGATATTAAAGAAAAACTTAAAAATATTAAAATAACAAAAAAAGGAATTTATGAATTTATAGAAGGTACTTTATATAATAAAGAAGTAGTATTATTAAAATCAGGAATTGGTAAAGTATCATCAGCTGTAGGTGCATCTTTATTAATTGAACTTTATGATCCAGACTTTGTTATAAATACAGGTATTGCTGGAGGTTCAGTTGGACTTAAAAGTGAAGATATAGTTTTATCAGAAAAATTACTTTATGGTGATGTAGACGCAACTGTTTTTGGTTATTCATTAGGACAAGTACCACAAATGCCAAAATATTTTGAAAGTGATAAAGCATATTTAAATAAAATTAAAAAAATATTATCAAATAATAATTATAAATATAAATTTGGTACAGCTATTACTTGTGATTCTTTTATTACATCACCAAAAGTATTAGAACCATTTAATTATACTAATATGATATGTGAAATGGAAGGCGCATCTATTGCACAAGCATGTCATTTATTTAGCATTCCTTTTGTATCTATTAGATTTATTTCAGATATCTTAGGAGAAAAATCTCAAATAGATAATTATAATGAATTTGAAACTAAAATGGCACACATGTCATGTAATATAATTTTAGATATTATAAGGAACATTTAAATATGAAAAAGAAAAGATTTTTATTTGGTTTATTTTTAATTTTAACTATTTTTATTATTACATCATGTTCTAATGAAAATAATAATACTACAAGTAATAATTTGGCAACAAATAATTTACCATCATCAAATATTACAACATCTAATATAGATGGTATAGATGAAAATAAAGAATTATATGTTAAAGATACAAGTATCTTATCTATTGGTGGATGTTGTGCAATGTATACACCTAAAATATCCCCTCATGATGAAAACTTATTTTTAACTACAAGTGATATGGGTGGACTTTATGTATCACAAGATGGTGGAAAAAGTTTCATTAAAAATAATTTAAAGGGACGAGTTTACGCATCTTGTTTCGACCCAGAAGATGAAAATGTTATTTATGCAGGTGGATCTGGTATTTATAAATCTGATAACAAAGGAAGTTCATTTGAACTTATATTTCCTAAAGAAGAAGATATTTATAAAGTTATGACTAAAGATGAAAATAATTTATATTATTACTATACTAAAGATAGTTCGTATCCTACGTATTGTCAGGTTAAAGATATTATAGTTAACCCAAATAATACAAATGAAATATATGCTCTTTATGATTATTATGGTGAAATTATTTTATTTAAATCAGAAGATAAAGGGCAAAACTTTACAAGAGATGCTTACTTTTTAAATCGATATAATTATAGTAATAAAGATAATTATGGTAAGTATAATGAAATGTTTTATGATGCAAATAGTGGTGATTTAATTATTTGTAAGAATGACGGAATATATAAACTTATAGATAAAGAACTTGTGACTATTTATAAGTCTAATACTTATTTAATAGATGTCGAATTAGTATATGAAGATAATACTACATATTTTATAGCAATAGAAAAAGAGTCTAATAATATTTATTGTGATACATCGCTTTTTTATACTTCTGATTTTATAAACATTGTTTATCTTGATGATATGTTAATTAAACAAGAAATGAATCATCAACCAAATTGGGAAGGAAGAACAGTTGAATTTAATCTAAACTTTGAACATTTAACAGCTTCAAGTATAAATAACATTTATGTAACACAAGGAAGCTATGGGATTTTCTTAGATAATAATACTGCCTATGATTATGAAATATCATCAATTATAAGAATATCAAATAATCAAGCCTCTTGGTTATATGGACCTCCTTCTATTACTAAAAGCATTCTTACAAATTCTGCGTGGATAGATGGTTGTTACGACATGTTTGGAATATGTATAAATCCATTTAATGAAGAAAGTTTTTTATTTACAACTTTATGTGGAATTTATTTTGCAAAGTCAAATGAAATCATTTCTCAATGTTATAGTAATGTTTTTAACGATGGAAATACAATTTCATACTCCTCTTGTGGTATCGATTGTCAAACTACATATGGAGTGCGTCAAGATCCATTTGATGAAAATCATATCATTATGCTTAACACTGATTTGGGACTTAGTTATAGTTATGATGGAGGAAAAACTTTCAACTGGTCATTTGAAGGAGTTAAAGAATATAGAAATACTTTATATGATGCATATTTTGATAAAAATAAAAAAGATGTCCTTTATGGACTATGGTCTTCACGTCATGACGCACCTTATTATGTAGATGGTGATGAAACAACTAATGTTTATGGGTGTTTTGCGATATCTTATGATGGAGGACTTACTTGGGATAGTACTTATTCAAGTGGAATTCCTAATAGTTCGATACCGGTTAAAATGTCTGTAGTTGAAAATGAAGATAATTTAACTATTTATGTGGCTACGTTTAATGAAGGATTTTATGTAAGCTATGATAGTGGAAAAACATTTAAAACCTTAAATGAAGGTATAACACCACTTACTTATAATACTTATAATTATATTTATGGTTGTGATATTGAAACAGATGGTGAAAATGTATATTGTATTGTATCTAAGACTAATTATTTTAATGAAATACAACCTGGTCATGTTTACAAATTAGTAAATGATAAATGGGAAGAAATATTTATTGATGAAAATTTAACTAATCCAAGAGATTTATGTATATATGATGGTAAACTTTATATTTCATGCGTTGCTAAAAATAAATATGATTGGTATGAAGAAATAACTAATTATAGAAATATTTGTGGTGGTATATATTTATATGATAATGGTAATGTAACACAAATATTTGATGAAGAAACTTCAGTTGCAGGTGTTTGTTTTAATAATGAAGGTATTATGTTTTTAAGTGATATTTGTGGTAATGTTTATTATTATAATAAAAACACAAATGAATATGTTAAGATTATTGAAGAATATCATATGATTTCAAAAGGAATTACTTGTGAAGATGGTATTTTATATCTTCCTACATTTGGTGGAGGACTTTTAAAAATAGAAATAGAATATAGGTGATAAAATGATTAAATTAATGATGATTTTTACGGATTTGTTTGAAGATACAGAAGCTATTTGTACTCTTGATGTTTTAAAAAGAGGAAATATTGAAGTCGAAAAGGTATCTTTAATGAAAAGATATGAAATTACTTCTAAGTGTGGCATTATTATTAAATGTGATAAGTTATATGAAGACATTAATCTTGAAGATTATGATGGAGTTATTATTCCAGGAGGACCTGGGTCTTTTAAAATAATGCCTACACTTAAAGAAGTAGATGATATAATTAATTACTATGCATTAAATAATAAATTAGTTTCAAGTATATGTGCAGCACCGCATTTAGTTGGTAGACTGGGTTATTTAAAGAATAAAGAATTTACGATACATCCAGGATTTGAAGATGAAGTAATTGATGGTATTTATAAAAAAGATTTAGGAGTATGTGTTTCAGGTAATTTTATTACGGGTAAGTCTATGTATTATTCTTTTGAGTTTGGACTTGCAATATATAATTATTTTAATAGTGAAGATGATACTCTTTCTTTAAGAAAGTCTTGTATGGGTGAGTAATAAATTAACTCATATATAATGGTTTAATTCATTAATATTTAAATGTTTTTAAGTAACAAAATTAAAGAAAAAGCAAAATAATATGAATTCTATAAAACTCAATAAAAAAGATTGTTGAAAATACAAAACTCCCTTGAAAAAGTCGCAAATTTCAAAAAAACTCCCTTGAAAAAGTCGCTTTTGACTTGAAAACACGCTTGAAAAAATCTATTGTAGTGTAGGAGAAAGTATGTTTAAAAGAAAAGTTGAATTAGAATTACAAAAATGGAAAAAATCTTTAAAAATTAGAAAGAAAGCATTTATGCTTAAAGGCTTACATAAAATTGGTAAGACTTTTATTGTTAAAAAATTTGCGAATGAAAATTATAAAAATGTAGTTTATATTAATTTTAAACTGGAACTAAATCTAAAAAAAGCTTTTGAAGGAAGTCTACAAGTTGACAATGTAATAAGAAATCTAAAAATTTTAAATCCATCTTTTAAATTTGAAGAAAATAAAACGGTTATTATTTTTGATGAAATTCAAGAATGTTCAGGTGCTAGAGCCAGTATTAAACCATTTATGGAAGACGGTAGATTTGACATAATTGCAACAGGTTCTCTTTTAGGAATTAAAGGTTATAATAAAAAGTATCATGGTGGTGTATCAGTTGGATTTGAACATACTGTTTATATGTACTCTATGGATTTTGAAGAGTTCTTATGGGCAAAAGGTATTCCACAAGAAACTTTAACATATTTAGAAGAATGTTATAACAATAAAACTAAAATTAATGAAGCAGTTCACGAAACTATGCATAAATATTTTATAGAATATATTTGTGTTGGTGGAATGCCAGCAGTTGTGGATGCTTTTTTGAAAACTGATGATTTTACATATGTTAGAAATGAACAAAAAGACATCTTAGAAAGCTATAAGGATGATTTTGGAAAACATTTGAACGAATTTGAAGAAGAAGTAGTTGATAATGAATTATTACATAAAATTCATAAGGTATACGATTCTATTCCATCTCAACTATCTAAAGAAAACAAAAAATTTGTTTATTCTATGTTAGAATCTAAAGCTAGTTCTAAAAATATGATCCTGCTATTAATTGGTTAGTTGAATTTGGACTTGTTAATTATTGTTATAACTTATCGTTGTTAGAATATCCACTTGAAGGTAATAAGATTGATGAAATCTTTAAATTGTATATTTCTGATACAGGATTGTTTATATCTATGTTTGATGATGATATTATATCAGATATAATGTTTGGTGATATGTCTTCTTATAAAGGTGTTATTTATGAAAATATAGTTGCCGATTCCTTTATTAAAAATAATATTCCTTTATATTATTTTTCAAAATCTAGTGGACTTAAAATTGATTTTATTTCAAGAATCAATAGAAAAGTCACATTAATTGAGGTAAAGGCGACAAATGGAAATACAAAAAGTTATAAAACAGTCTTAAATGATAATATAAAATATCCAAGTGCGAATAATTTAATTAAAATTTGTGAGTCTAATATTTATTCAACAGGTGACACGCTTGTGATTCCATATTATTTAACTTATTTGATTAAATAACAAATTTAAATTTATAGAAATTTAATTCACAATTTTCATAAAATGGTATTGCAAAAACTTGAAAGTATGATATACTTTAAATAGTAATTAAGGAAAGTGAGGATAGTAGTTCTCACTTTTTTGAATGTAAAGGAGGTATTTTATGTTAGACACTAAAAAAATAGAAGAACTTGTTAAACCAATTTGTGAAGAAAAAGATTTATTGCTTTACGAAGTATTATGGGTTAAAGAATATGGTTTTCAAGTATTAAGAGTTTCCGTTGATAAAAAAGAAGGTGGAATTGATTCTGATACATTAGGTACAGTTAATGAAAGACTATCAGAATTACTTGATGCATATGACAGTGAAATGCCTGAATATATGTTAGAAGTATGTTCACCTGGTGCTGAAAGAACTTTAAGAAATAAACAAGAAATTCTTGATGCAGTTTCTAACTATATTAATGTAAAAACTAATTCAGGTGATACTTATGAAGGATATTTGCTATCATATGAAGAAGGTACTTTAACTATAGAAATTAATGTAAAGGGACGTATGAAAAAAGTCCAAGTTAAAGATAATGATATTAAAAAGATAAGACTTGCTGTTAAGATATAGGAGGAATTTATAATGATTAGTAAGGAATTATTTAATTTATTAGACAATTATGCAGCTGAATGTGGATTCACTCATGATGAAATTGTTGAAGTGTTAAAAAAATCACTTGCAGCTTCTGCTAAAAAGGTTGAACCAAATTCAACTATAATTGTTAAAATAAATGAAGAAAAACATGAAGTGTTAATTACAGCTCAAAGAAAAGTTGTAGAAGAATATTCTCAAGGTGAACAAGAAGAAGATGCTATTGCTGAAATCTTACTTGAAGATGCTAGAAAAATTAAACCTCATTGTAAGGTTGGAGATATTATTTCTAAGAATGTTTCAACTAAAGATGATTTTGGTCGTCAAGCTGCACGTTCTGCTAAATCTACTTTTGCATCTAATATAAAAGCTTTAGTAAGAGAAAAAGCATATCAATATTTTAAATCTCAAGAAGGCGAAATGATATCTGCTTATGTAGTTAAAATTGATGGAGATTATGCTTATCTAAATATTGGTCAAGGTACTACTGCAGTACTTCCAAAAGCCGAATGGCTACCAAATGATTCATTTGGAAGTGGAGATAAAATCTCTGTATATATCAAGAAAGTTGAACAAACAACTAAAGATCCTAAAGTTAAGTTATCTCGTTTAGATCGTAACTTAATCACAAGATTACTTGAAACTTATATTCCAGAAATCAAAGATGGAATTATTGAAATTAAGGGTATTGCACGTGATGCAGGAGATCGTTGTAAGATTGCAATTTATTCAAGTGATTCTCGTGTTGACGCACTTGGTTCTTGTGTAGGTGAAAATGGTAACCGTATTAGAGAAGTAGTAAATGCTTTAAATGGTGAAAAGATCGACCTTTATAAATGGAGTGAAGATCCAGAAGAATTAATTCGTAATTCTTTACAACCAGCTAAAGTGACTTTAGTATTAAATATTGATCCTAAAGAAAAGACATCACTTGCGGTTGTACCAGATGATCAATTGTCACTTGCAATTGGTAAGAACGGACAAAACGTTAGACTTGCTGTTCAATCTTGTGGTTGGAAAATTGATATTAAACCTGCTACACAAGCTCGTGATGAAGGTTTACTTGAAATTTAGTTTGAGGTATTTATGAAAGAAAGAAAACTTGTAATGCGTACTTGTTGCCAAACAAGAGAATGTCTTGAAAAGAAAGATTTAATTCGTATTGTTAGAACTCCAGAGGGCAATGTTGAAATCGACCCTATTGGTAAGGCAAATGGACGTGGAGCATATCTAAAAAAAGAAGCTTCAGTTATTGAAGCCGCAAAAAAATCGCACTGCCTAGATAAAAAACTTGAAGTGCGTGTTCCTGATGAAATATATGATAAACTGCTTGAGGTTTTAAATGGATAAAATACAATCTAATTTAGGCCTTGCAAAAAGAGCTGGTAAAGTTATTTCTGGAACTGAGATGGTTATTGAAGGCTTGAGAAATAATACAATATATCTCGTATTTTTGGCATCTGATACACAAAAAAATACGACAAAAAAAATAATTGATAAAACTACGTATTATAATGTAGAAGTTAATCAAAACTATACATGTGATTTTTTAAGCCAAGCAATTGGAAAGAAAAATGCACATGTAATAGGAATTATGGATCGAGGCTTTGCAAAATTATTAAAGGAATAAGGTGATATTTTGGCAAAGAAGGTAAAAAATAAAGAACAAAGACTATCTAATATCCCACAAAAGGATAAAAATGTATCAAAAGATGGTGTTCTTATTTATAAAGAAGGAATGACAGTAGCTGAAATAGCTGCTGGTATGGGCAAGAATACTGCTCAAGTAGTAATGAAATTAATGCAACTAGGAATTATGGCTAACCAAAATCAATCTGTTGATAGAGAAACAGTTGAACTTGTAGCTTTAGATTTTGGTTTTGAACTTAAAGATGAAGTAGTTACAGATGCTACTCGTTTTGATGAATTTACTATTGAAGATAGTGAAGAATCATTAGATAAGCGTCCACCTGTTGTTACAATTATGGGACACGTTGACCATGGTAAGACAACATTACTTGATTATATCAGAAATTCTCGTGTAGCTGCAGGTGAAGCAGGTGGAATCACTCAACATATTGGTGCTTATCAAGTAGAGCGTAAAGGTGAAAAAATTACATTTATTGACACTCCAGGACATGCCGCGTTTACAGAAATGCGTTCTCGTGGAGCACAAGTTACAGATATTGTAGTTTTAGTTGTAGCTGCTGATGATGGTGTAATGCCTCAAACTGAGGAAGCTATTTCGCATGCTAAAGCTGCGAAATGTCCTATTATTGTAGCTGTTAATAAATGTGATAAACCAAGTGCTAACCCTGATAGAGTAATGGAAGAATTAACTCACTATGAAATTATTCCGGAAGTTTGGGGTGGATCTACTCCATTTGTTCAAATTTCAGCTTTAAAAGGATTAGGCGTTGATGAATTGCTTGATGTTATTCAACTTACAGCTGAAATGATGGAATTAAAAGCTAATCCAAAAAGACTTGCGACTGGTTCTGTTATTGAAGCTGAACTTGATAAAGGCCGTGGTCCTATAGCTACATTCTTAGTACAAAATGGTTCTTTAAGAACTGGAGATTATATTGTATGTGGAGACACTTATGGTAGAGTTCGTACTATGGAAGATGATAGACACATTAAATATGATGAATCACTTCCTTCTATGGCTGTAGTAGTTACAGGTTTAAATGAAGTTCCTTATGCTGGAGATAAGTTTATGGCTGTATCTTCAGAAAGAGAAGCTAGAGAAATTTCTGAACAAAGAACTACTCGTACTAAAGACAAAATTAATGCACAATCTAAGAAAACTTTAGAAGAATTATTTAGAACTAAAGATGAATCTCATGAACTAAATTTAATTGTAAAAGCAGATTTACAAGGTAGTGCAGAAGCGCTTCGTCAATCTCTTGAAAAGATTAAAGTTGATGACTTTACTGTAAATGTAATTCGTTGTAGTGTAGGTGCTATTACTGATACAGATATTATTCTAGCAAGTGCATCAAACGCAATCGTGCTTGGATTTAATGTCCGTCCAACTGCAGCAGTTAGACAAACTGCGGCTGAAAAGGGTGTAGAAATAAGACTTTATTCGATTATTTATAAATTACTTGAAGATATTGAAGCTGCACTTAAGGGTATGTTAGAACCTGAATTTGAAGAAGTAGTAATTGGTCAAGCAGAAGTTAGAAATACATTTAAGATTTCTAAGGTTGGTACAGTTGCTGGATGTTATGTAACAGATGGTGCTATTCAATCAAATTCTTTAGTAAGAATTATTCGTGAAGGTATAGTTGTTTATGAAGGTAAAATGGCTTCACTTAAACGTTTTAAAGATGATGCTAAAGAAGTTAAATATGGTTATGAATGTGGTATTACAATTGAAAACTTTAATGATATTAAAGAAGGAGATATTATTGAAGCTTCTGTAATGAAAGAAATAGAACGTAAGTAATGAGCTTATTAATAAAAAGATTAGAATCTAACGCATTAAGAGAACTTTCTATCCTTCTTTCTCGTGAATCACGAAATCAATATTTAAAGGAAGCTACTATTACTGAAGTTAGAATTACTAATGACCTATCTTATATGACTATATATTTTACATCCTATGTATCTAAAGATAAAGGTGCAGTAAAAGATGCACTTGAAGAATGTAAAACATATATTCGTCATGAACTTGCAAAAAAATTAAATGCAAGAAAAATGCCTGAATTAATATTTAAATATGATGAAGCTTTAGAATATGGTAATCATATGAATGAGGTTATTTCATCACTTAATATTAAACATGATGAAGAAGAGAATTAATAAAACATATTAAATAGAGTTTTACTTTAGACGGAGTAGAACTCTATTATTTTAATTTTATAAAAAATAAATATGTTTTATATGAAATTGAGTCTAAAAAACATACAAAGGTATTTTTGATTATAAAGAAAGTTAAAGTATTAATAGTCTTCCTAATAATTAAAAATATTTATTAATTTTTATAATAAACATTTATTTAAATTAACGTAGTTTATAATATGGTTATCATTATGTGTAAATTGCACTTTAAACCAAGAGTTTTTATGTTTTGTATTACAAAACTCTATCAGTATAATGATAGTTCTTTTATTAGAAACGGAATAATTTTTAATTTAACGATTTTATAAAATGAAATTTAAATAATTTTATACTTGATATTTTTTTTAATATCAAGTATATTTTCTTATGTAATAGGAATTAATATATTAAAGGATTTGATTATATGAAAGAACAATTTTCAAGAACTGAATTACTTATTGGTACAAATTCGATGATAAAATTGAAAAATTCACATATCGCTGTTTTTGGAGTAGGTGGAGTAGGTGGCTATGTTGTTGAGACATTATCAAGAAGTGGTATTGGTAAATTTGATATTATAGATAATGATACAATATCTCTATCTAATATTAATAGACAAATAATTGCGACGCTTGATACTGTAGGAAAATATAAAACTGAAGTTATTAAAGAAAGAATTTTATCTATTAATAATGATTGTATCGTAAATGTTCATAATATCTTTGTACTTCCTGAAAATATTGATACTTTTGATTTTTCTTCATATGATTATGTAATAGATTGTGTAGATACTGTAAGTGCTAAAATAGCTTTAATAGAAAAATGTAATAGTTTAAATATACCAATAATATCATGTATGGGTACAGGAAATAAAATGAATCCTCAAGCATTTGAAGTTACAGATATTTATAAAACTTCAGTATGTCCTTTAGCAAGAGTTATAAGACATGAACTTAAAAAAAGAAAAATACTTAAATTAAAGGTGGTATATTCAAAAGAAGAACCCATTAAAATAAATTTAAAAGAAGAAAAAACTTATGAAAATGAACAAGAAAAGAATACTACAAGAAGAAGTATACCAGCATCAAATGCATTTGTACCAGCTTCTGCTGGGCTTTTAATAGCGAGTGAAGTAATTAAAGATTTGACTTAAAAAATATGAGACTTTAAATCTCATAATTTTTAAGTTTAGTTATTACTTTATCAGTTATATCACTAGGTGTAGATGCTCCACTTGTTATAGATACTTTATTAATATTCTTAAACCATTCTTTTTGTAAATCATTTTCATCTTCTACTAAATAAGATTTAACATTTGCATATTTTTCAGATACCAATTGAAGTTTTTTAGAATTAGAAGAAGACTTGTCACCTACTACAATACATAAATCAGCATCTTGGTTCATAACCGCTTTTTGTCTTAGAGTTGTAGCGTTACAAATTTTATCATCTATAATCACATCTTTGTATTTATCTTTAATACTATCAAATATTTCTTTAATATCGTATAATGATAATGTTGTTTGATTTGTTACAAATATATTACCATTGATTTTGATTTTATCTAAATCTTCTTTATTTGATATTAAAATAATATTATCATCTATCCCTAAAATTCCTTCAGCTTCAGGGTGCCCTTTAGTACCAATATATAAAATAGTATAATTTAAATCTAAATACTTTTTGATATTATTATGTACAAGATAAACATTAGGACAAGTAGCGTCTATTATATCAAGGCCTTTGTTTTTTGCTTTTGTTATGACATTAGGACTAACTCCGTGAGCGCTTATTACAACTGTACCACTATCAATTTCATCAAGTAACTCAAGTCTTGTTTTTTTACCATCGATTGAAATGATTCCTAAATCATTTAAAGATTTAATTACATTTTTGTTGTGAATAATATTACCTAACATATATATAGGTCTTTTAGTATTGGGATTATTATTAGCTTCAATAATCATATTTAAGGCTCTTTTTACTCCACCACAATAACCTTGAGGTTCTAATTTTATAATTTCCATACAATCACCTAAATAAATTATATCATATTTATTAATTAGGTGTTAAAATAATTTGCAAGTTAAGTTAAAAAATGGTATTATAAATTGTCATAAATTTAAGGAGATGGTATAAATGAGATTTGATTCTTATGAATTTAAAGATTATATTGTAAAAGCTATTTTAGATCTTCACTTTAAAGAATTTTCACAAGTACAAAAAGAAGTATTTAATAATTTACAATCAAGTAGAAATATTATTGTAAAATCAAAAACTGGTAGTGGAAAAACTCATTCTTTTTTAATTCCTGTTTTTCAAATGCTAGAAGAAACTAAAAATGAAGTTCAAGCTTTAATCGTCTCTCCTACAACAGAACTTGCTATGCAAACCTATAAGGTGGCTCAACAAATAGCGTCATTTTGTGATAAAGAAATAAACATTAAAGCTTATACTGGTGGGACAGATAGAGAAAGAGAAATATCGAAAATTAATATTCGTCAACCTCAAATAGTAATTGCTACACCTGGTAAATTAAGAGATTTAGTTTGTGAATCTAACGCTTTAGATATTCATACTGCTAAATATTACATCATTGATGAAGTAGATATGACTCTAGCTTCTGGATTTGATGAAGAAATGGATCAAATTACTAATATTGTATCAAATGCTAGAATGATGTTTTTCTCGGCTACTATAAATGAATCGATGATGGTATTTATTAAAAAATATATGCCTAATAATAAACTGATTGAAATTAAAGATAACAATGATTTACAAATAGAACATTTTTGGATTCCTTTAAAACATAAATCAAGAGATGAAAGATTACTTGAACTTACAAACATTATTAATCCATATTTATGTATAATCTTTTGTAATAAAAAAGAAAACGTGCTTCATGTTGCAAACTTCTTAAGACAAAATAAAATATCTTGTATTGAAATACATGGTGATTTAGATAAAAGAAATCGTCGTCAAGTTTTAAGAGAAGTAGAATCTTTAAAGTATCAATATATTGTTGCTTCTGATTTAGCTTCTCGTGGAATTGATATTGATGGGGTGTCTCATATTATTAATTATGAAATACCACGTGATTTTGAATTTTATCTACACCGTTCTGGCAGAACTGGTCGTATGAATTATACAGGAATTGTATATTCATTTTATGACGAACTTGATAATGAATATTTAAATAATCTTGATAAAAAAGGCATTAATCCTACTTATAAAGATATAAAAAATGGTGAACTTATTGATACTAAAGAAAGAGATTCACGTAAAAATCGAACAAGGCCTTTAAATGAAAAAGTTCGTCAAGCTATGAAAATTGTTCCTAAATCAGATAAAGTAAAACCTGGTTATAAGAAAAAACGTCAAGAACAAATTAAGAAGATTACAAAAAAATTATATCAAGAAGAAGCTAGAAAGAATTTTTATAAAAATAAGAGTAAGAAAAATGGATAATTATGAAATAATTACTGATAGTTTTGCATCAGATTTATTAAGGTATAGTAAGGATAGAACTATAGATGTAATTTTTTATAAGGCTATTATTGCTGGAAAGCTTTATACACTTGATAGTAATATTAGTTTAAAAGAACAAAAAATTATTTCATCTTTAAATGATAGAAAAGGCTTTATAATAATAAAACCTGATTTCTTAGAACTTAAAAATATCTATGAAAGATATATAAAAGATGGAAAAGATTTAATTTTAATTCATTCTAAAGATGTATATGATGTAGCATATTTGGTTGTAAAAAATCTTAAAACGATGTATCCGAATGTAAAAATATTATTATTAAATATTAATAAATTTTCTTGTGCTATTGATATATTAATTAATGAAGCTTCTAAATTGATTTCTTATGATATGGATTATATAGAAAATGAACTAAATATATTAAATACAAATATAAAAGCTTTTTATTATTCTAAAAAAGCTAGTACAAGATTAGAAAAACATAAGCTATCTTTTTCAAATATTCTATATAATGATTATTTTGGTGCTATTAAATATAATAAAAGTTATATATTTAAAAAGAAATTAATAAAAAATATAATAAAAAATGTTATTAAAGAATTTGATAAGGATAAGAATATTTTATACATAATAGGCAACTATAAAGAATCATGTGTAAGAAAGTTTTCAACAAAACTTGAACATAAACTTAATTGTAAAATAAATGTTGTAAAGCCTTCGATATTATTTATTAATTATTTTGGCGTAAACTCTTTTGGAATATATTATGTTAAGAAAGGAATAAGTAATGGATGCTAATATAGCTTTATCAATTATTAATATGAAATTAAGAGATTTTTATTCTTCACTAGAAGAATTACTTCAAAATTTTGAAGATTCTGATGAATTGGTTAATATTTTAATTTCTAATGGTTATAAATATAATGAAAATTTAAATAAATTTGTATCTGAAGAGTCTGATTTATAGGCTCTTTTTTTAAAAATAAATTAACAATTTTAGCACTCAGTACTTGACAGTGCCAAAATAAAGTGCTAATATATAGTTATTAAATTTAGGAGGAAATTTTTATGGCAAAGAATTTTAAGTTTAAAACAGAAACAAAGAAGTTATTAGATATGATGATTAATTCTATCTATACACATAAGGAAATATTTTTAAGAGAATTAATCTCAAATGCGTCAGACGCAATTGATAAGCGTCATTTTGTGTCTTTAACTAATCAAGATGTAAAACCGCATGATTATGAAATTCATGTAGAAGCGTCTAAAAAAGATCGAACAATTACTATTACAGATAATGGTATTGGTATGACTTTAGAAGAATTACAAAATAATTTAGGTACTATTGCAAAAAGTGGTTCTAAAGAATTTTTAGAAAAAATTGAAAATGAAAATGGTAAAGATGATGTAGATATTATCGGTCAATTTGGGGTGGGGTTCTATTCCGCATTTATGGTTGCAGATAATGTTGAAGTCTATACTAAATCTGCTTTGGAATCTCAAGGCTATTTGTTCAAATCTGAAGGATTAGAATCTTATTCTATTGAAGAATGTGATTATAATGAAGATGGATCTAAAATTGTTCTTCATTTAAGAGATAATACAGAAGAAGAAAATTATGATGAATATTTAGAAGAATATCGTATTAAGGATTTAATTTGTAAATATTCTGATTATGTAAGATATCCTATTAAGACTTGGGTTACAAAGTTTACTCCAACTGGTGAAAAAGATGAAAATGGTAATGAAAAAGAAACAGAAGAACAAGTTTTAGAAACTGTCAATTCAATGAAACCTCTTTGGAAGAAAAATAAGAAGGATGTAACCGAAGAAGAATTAAATTCATTCTATAAATCTAAATTTATGGATTGGCAAGATCCAAGCTTTACAATATTTACAAATGTTGAAGGAAATGTAACATATAATGCACTTGTATTTATTCCTAAAAAGGCACCATTTGATTTATATAATGAAAAATATGAAAAAGGTTTACAACTATATACTAAAGGAGTATTTATCTTAGATAAATGTAAAGAACTTGTACCAGACTATTTAAGATTTGTAAAAGGTTTAGTTGATTCAAGTGACCTATCTTTAAATATTTCTCGTGAAATGCTACAAGATGATAGAACTTTAGCTAAAATTGCTTCAAGTCTTGAGAAAAAGATTTTATCAGAACTTTCATCAGCACTTAAAAATGATAGAGAAAAATATGAGGAATTCTTTAAAAATTATGGTATCAATTTAAAGTATGGTATTTATGAAAATTATGGTCAAAAGAAAGATAAACTTCAAGATTTGATTTTATTTACAACTGTCCTTCAAGATAAACAAGTAACTTTAGAAGAGTATCTTGAAAAAATGCCAGAAGGTCAAAAAGATATTTACTTTGCATCTGCAAAAGATAAAGATGCTGTATCTAAATTACCTCAAATTGAATTGCTTAAAAATAAAGGCTATGATGTACTTGTACTTACCGATCATGTAGATGAATTTATGTTACAAGTTATGAATGGATATAAGGAACATTCATTTAAATCTATTAATCAAGGAGATCTTGATTTAATTGATGAAGAAGAATCAAAAGCTTTAGATAAAGTAAAAGAAGATAATAAAGAACTATTTGAAGCTATTAAAACTGCACTTCCTGATGTTAAAGATGTAATTGTATCTAAGAGATTAACTGATTCTCCAGTATGCTTAAGAGCTGGTGAAGGTCTATCTTTTGAAATGGAAAAAGTACTTAATGCTCAACAAGATTCAAATGGTATGATTAAAGCAGATAGAATACTTGAAATAAATACAACACACCCATTATTTGAGTCAATTAAATCTCATTATAATGAAGATAAAGAATCTATTAATAAATATGCAAAAGTATTATATGCTGAAGCTTTATTAATGGAAGGCATGCCTCTTGATAATCCGCAAGAATTTATTAGTTTAATTACTGAATTACTATTAAAATAAATAATTATACATAAGACTTGGTTTAATAATATGATCAAGTCTTTTTGATATATTTTTAAATTATAATAATAAGTTATAATAACTATTACTAATGTTTGCAAAACACTTAATTTTGTGCTATTATTAAGCTTGTCTTAAGAGAGGTTATGTTGTAATGAAAAGAAGAACTATCAAATATTTAATTGTTATAAATGCTATATTATTATGTTTTGTTTTAGTTGGTTGTAAATTTAGTATTAGTGATCTGATTCCAGGTCAAACAACAACTTCAAGTGATTTAATTGCTTCAGTTACTTCTTCTAATATAATTAGTAGTAAAGATAATGATGTTAGTGCAAATGTTACAAGTAAATTTGAAAGTGGTGTTACCTCAAGTACTACTTCATTAATAACTGGTACATCATCTAATATTACATCTACAAATAGTACAACACCAGTACCAAGTACAACACCAGTACCAAGTACAACACCAATTCAAAGTACAACACCAATTCAAAGTACAACACCAATTCAAAGTACAACACCAGTACCAAGTACAACGCCAGTACCAAGTACAACGCCAGTACCAAGTACAACACCAATTCAAAGTACATCACAAATACCAAGTACAAGCGTACAAGTTTTATACACAATTACATTTTATGTAGATAACAATATATATAAACAATTTTTTCTTAAAGAAAATGAATCTTTAACTTTACCTTTAAATCCAGAAAAAGAAGGATATGAATTTGATGGTTGGTATATAGAAAAAACATTTTCAACAAAGTTTAATATATCAGATTATATATCTTCAGACTTAACATTATATGCTAAATTTAAAGAATCTGTTAAAGATGATAAAGAAGAAGACAATCAAGAATTAACGGTTACATTTATTGTGGATGAAAATACTTCATGGACAGAAACAATAAGTTATAATTCTAAAGTTACAAAGCCTTCAGATCCTATTTTAGAAAATTATTCATTTGAAGGATGGTATGAATCATTAGATGATGAGAATTCTTTTGATTTTACAATTCAAATCACATCAGATTTAACATTATACGCTAAATTAATACAATTAACTTTAAATGAAATAGAAGCTGCTGGATATGAAGAAGGTTTTTACGCTTATTTTGGAGATACGAATCCTTCAAGTGTAAAGGCTTACTATAAATCAACATCATCATCTACATGGATTTCTATTGATTCGGAACTTATCCGTCAAGAAACAAATACAGTTACAAGAGTAGATATGGTTGGTCTATCAAAAGGTTCTTATGATGTTAAAGTTATAACAAGTAATAACAAAACGCTATTATATCAAAATATAAGTGTAACGTCTTACGATAGATCAGGTTATGCACATTTTAATACATCAGGAGTAGGAGCTTACAATGATGATGGTACATTAAAGAATAATGCTCAAGTTATTTATGTTACAGAGAAGAATAAAAATACAGTTACATGTAAAATCGCAAATAAAACATATACAGGAATTTCTTCTATATTACAATACCAAAATAAGTCTTCTAATCCGTTATGTATAAGAATTTTAGGTCAAGTTTCAGCTGACATGTGGTCTAGTATTGAATATGAAAAAGGTAGTAGTAATCTTTCGCCTTCTAATATTATAGGAAAAAATGGTGAAGCATTAAAACTTCAAGATTATACTGAATCTGAAATTATTTTAGGAGGTTTTAATACTTTAGAAGGAAAATATGAACAAATTTCTGGACTTACTAACAAAGTTAAATATGATTCTTCTAAAAAAGAATTTGATTCGTATTATAACATGTTAGATATTTCATCTGCTAAAAATGTGACTATAGAAGGAATAGGTTCTAATGCACTTATTTATCAATGGGGATTTACTTGGAAAAATTGCTCATATATTGAAATTAGAAATTTAACATTTGATGATGCACCAGAAGATGCTTGCTCATTTGAAGGTTCTGATGATTCGACTACTTTTTCAGGATTTAAAAGTGGTCATATTTGGATTCATAATAATACTTTTAATGAAGGTAATAATAATTGGGATGTATGTAATGAGCAAGATAAGCATGAAGGTGATGGAGCTACAGACTTTAAGAAGAATGCTTATATTACAGTATCTTATAATCATTACTATAAAAATCATAAAACTGGTTTAGTTGGAGGCTCTGATTCTCAACATACAGCTTGTATCACATTTCATCATAATTATTATGAATCAAATACAAGTAGATTACCACTTGCTCGTCAAGCTAATATGCATATGTATAATAATTATTATTATGCATCAACCGGTACTAATATGAGTTTACGTGCAGGTGCTTATGCCTTTATTGAAGGTTGTTATTTTGAAAAGGCTAATAATCCAATAGAAGTAAAAGATTCAACAGCCGCAGCTAAAGTTTATAATTCTGAATTTGTAAATTGTAAAGGTACTAATAATGGTATAGTTGTAACATCAAGAGATGAAGTTGTAAGTAATGAAAATATTTATAACCAAACCTTCGATACTGACTCAGATGTTTTCTATTATAATAGTACAACTAAAACTTCAGATGTAGAATATCTAACATCTGCTTCACAAGCAAAAATAGATTGTATTAATTTGGCTGGAACTTTAAAAGAAGTAAAATATAATATTAGTAGTACACCATCAGATGATGATTCTAAAGATGATTCAAATAATAATGGTTCTAGTGATATAACAGGAGTCTTTACATATACATTTAATGATTTGACTGACACTGACTATTCAAGTAATTTCGAAACATCTAATTATAGTATTTATGCTAATTCTGATAGTAAAGTTGCTATAGCTAAGTGTAATTATACTTATAATGACATTACTTTTACTAAAGTTTTAAGAACTAATGGTTCTGGTTCTACAACTTATAGAAGTGTTGGATTTACTATTACTAAGGAATGTAGTATTACAGTGTATTATTGTAGTGCTAGTAGTTCTAGTGATAGAGGATGTAAAATCTTAGATGCTAAAGGTCAAGAGTTAGGAAAGTCAGAATTAGTTGGAGCTAACAATGTTTATACTTATACTTACTCTTTATCATCTAGTGGTACATATTATATTACAAGTCAAAATAGTAGTCTTTTGATTTTTGGATATACACTTACATATTAATTAAATAAGAAGTTTAGTTTTAATTACTAAGCTTCTTTTTATGTATATATTATTTATAAATATGATTAATTATCAAATTTTGTGACATTATATTATTAAATATTTATTACTTTTTATTTAATAATTTTAGAACATTTGTCGAAACACTATTTTAAAAGTATAGAATCATTTATACTTTATTTAGGTGATAAGTATGTCTTTAGAAGTTAGTATGTGCATTAAACAAGATACAGTATTTACTAGATTTAAGGGAGAACTAGATGAAATGTCAGTAACAGATATTAGAACTAAATTAAATGAAATATTAAATAAATATGATGTTAAAAACATTGTATTTAATTTACATGACTTAAATTTTATGGATTCTTCAGGTATTGGTATGATTATTGGTAGATATAATCAAGTAAAAGAGAAAAAAGGTAAAATTATTTTGTGTGATTTAAATTCTAATATAGAAAGAATTATAGTTATGTCAGGCCTTTTAAAAATTTGTACTTTAAGAGATACAGAATCTTCAGCAAGGTGGTTTTTAGGCGTATGAAAGAAATGACTATTATATTTAAAAGTGAATTAGAAAGTATTGGTAAAGTAAGAAATATGGTTTCTTCATTAATTATTGATAATAATCAAACAATTACATTTCTAAATGAATTAAAAACTATAATATCAGAAGGTATTACAAATGCGATAATTCACGGATATGAAGGTGATAATGATAAAGATATTATACTTAAAATATTGTTAACTGATAAAGGAATATTTATATCTATAGAAGATTATGGAATAGGAATTGAAGATGTATCTAAAGCTAAAGAAGTCTTGTATTCTACTAAATCCCAAGATAGAAGTGGTTTAGGATTTACTATTATGGAATTATTTTCAACTGAATTTAAGGTTATATCAAAAATTGGTTATGGTACTAAGCTTGAAATATTTAAAGAATGGGAATAAAAAGTATAAACTTACATTTTTAGTATAAACTAAATTTGGTGATTTTATGTTTATTGATATATTTAAATATAAATACTATCAAAAAAGGAAAATAAATTATAAAAAAATATTTATTCATTCTATTGAAGCTTTTATAAGTGGTGGAATTATATGTTTATTTGGACAAATATTATATAAGTTATATTCATTATTAATATTAAATAACGACGTATCGAAAAGTTTAGTTATAATAACTGTTATTTTAATTGGGTCATTACTTACAGCATTTGGATATTATGATCGTATAGGACAAATAGCTAAAGCAGGAATAGTAGTCCCAATTACAGGTTTTAGTAATTCTTTAACATCTTGTGCAATGGAATATAAAAGTGAAGGAGTATTATTAGGATTGGGTTCTAATACATTAAAACTTGCGGGTTCTGTCATAGTATTTGGTATAATTAGTGGATATTTAGTAGGACTTTTTAAATATCTGGTGTATTTAATATGGAAATAATTAAATTTAATAATGTATATATAGATTCAACATCAGTATGTGTAGGCCCTGAAGAGGCTAAAAGTGTTTATAAAGACTTTTTTGACATGACATATAATGGTTTAAGGTTAGGATATGAAACTTTTGAAAAAGCAGAAATGCATATGCAAGATGACTCAATAGGTATATTGCTTAAAAAGACTAAATTAAATATTGATTCTATAAAGTTTGCAATATCTGGAGATTTAATTAATCAAAATGTAATATCTAACTATACATTAAGAAATTATAATTTAAATGTAGTAGGAGTATATGCAGCATGTGCTACATCTATATTAACTATAATTTTAGGTTCTTTAATTGTTCTTAATACAAGTGAAAACACATTATGCTTAACATCATCTCATAATGCTACATCAGAAAGACAATTTAGAAATCCTAATGAATATGGTGGAGCTAAAAGTGAAACACAAACTAAAACTGTCACAAGTGCTTGTGCGTTAATTTTAACCTCTGAAAAAAGACGTGTAAAGGTTAAACAAGGACTTGTTGGAAAAATAATTGATGTAGGATTTAAATATGCAGATGATATGGGTCGTGCAATGGCACCTGCAGCTTGTGAAAGTATTATTAAATATTTAAAATTAACTAATACTTTACCTTCTGATTATGATTTAATTCTTACAGGCGATTTATCTAAATATGGTTCTGATATAGTTTTAAAGTTGCTTGAAGAAAAATATGGTTATATTGATAATTATAATGATTGTGGAATGATGATATATGAAAAAAATATGAAAATATATTGTGGTGGGTCTGGGTGTAGTTGTATGCCTACAATTACATATAGTTATATTTTTAAAATGTTAGAAGAAGGTAAACTTAAAAAGGTATTATTATGTGCAACCGGTGCATTAATGAACCAAACAATGACTTTACAATGTGAAAGTATACCTGCAATATGTCATATTATAGAATTAGAGGGATATAATGATTTATCTTAATGCATTTTTAATAGGAGGAATAATATGTTTTATTTGTCAAATCATTTTAGAGCTGTTTCATTTAACTCCTGGTCATTTAACTTCTTTATGTGTTGTAATAGGTGCTAATTTAGAATTTTTTAATATATATGACAAATTAGTTAATATATCTGGTTTTGGAGCATCGCTTCCTATTTTAAGTTTTGGGCATTCAATGGCACATGCTGCATATGAGGGTGCTTTAAAAGATGGTTTTATTGGATTAAGTCAAAATATCTTTTCTACAACTGCAAATGGTATAGTTTATGCAGTACTTTTTGCAGTAATTATAGGTATGTTATTTAAACCAAAAGGTTAACTCTTAGATAATTCTAGGAGTTTTTATTTTTAAAGTAAATATATATAATTTAGTATCACCCAAAATAAGTCTTTTTAATTTGAAAACTAGAAACTTTTATGTAATGATAAAAATAACTTATTACAAGGAAAGTGATAAAATGAATGAAAAATAGTATATTCAATTTATGGTTAAATAACAAGTTCTTATATGGAAAACTATAGATGAGATAAGTTATAGAAGAAACATTCAATAGATTAAAAACAAGGTTTAATTGAACTATATGATTCTTGTAATACTTGGATGAAATTTAGAAAGTATTTGTAACGAAGAATAATATTTAACATTATTTGCTTATTTTATTCAAATAGCCCTCCAATTATTGACAAAAAAAACCATTAAGGTATAATTTAATTAAAAGAAATTATTGGAGAGTGTATATTATGGCAACTTATGATGTATTTATATCCCATAAATCACAAGATAAAGAACAATTAACAAGAATAGAAAACTTCTTAGAAGCTAAAGGAATTACATATTGGTCAGATTCAAAAATGAGTGGTGGCTCAAAATGGATGAATGAAATAGAAGAAGGCATTCAACAAAGTGAAATAATGTTATATCTTTTAAGCCAAAATGCCATTGATGATCCTGATAACATTGAAGCTGAAATTAATTTAGCTACTCAATTAAGAAAGGATTTTGTTGTAGTTAAACTCGATAATTCAATAATGGCAGATTATAAAGGGGCATTTAATTTATACTTAAAAAAAGTTCAGTGGATTGATGCTAACAATAACATTAATAGTATTTATGATGCGTTATATATAGCAATTAAAAGATTGTTAGATAAAGATCCTTCTAAAGCTAAAGAAAATGACGTTAAGTTAGAAGTTGAACTTGAACGTATGAAAAAAAGACAAGAAGAAGAACTTGAACAAAATTTTGATGATAAAGTTATGCAACGTATAATGACAATGAATATTACAACTGTTAATCGTTATATATCTCAAGGTAAATATACTCATGCATTAAATAAATTAAATGAATTATTATTAACTGATTATAATTGGGAATTTTTAGAATTAAAACTAAAATGCTTGACAAGGAATTATTGTGATTTTTCAAATGATAATATTGATCAAGTATTAAAAGAAATTAAAGATAATGGTTGCCCTGAAGAAGAATATCAAAGAATTTTGAAGGAAATGGATTCTTCTAGGCAAAAAATTATTAAAAATAAAAACGATAAAGAAACTAAAATTATTCAACAAAAGATTGCAAGTAACAATGCTATAATTGAAAGAAAAAAGGCTGAATATCAAAAAATAAAAAAAGAAATCTCTACTGATACTAAGATAAGATATATTAAATTTGGTGTTATTTCACTTGTATACTTAATATATTATAATGTATTATTAAACAATTTCGATTATAAACCATTATTTATATTAGCAATTTTATTTGGTATATTTGGATGTTACTGTAAACATGGATTTTTGTCATTTTTAGGTTATCTATCTATGATAGTTTTAATGCCATTTGTTTTATATTCATATAAAGATGGACTAGTCTTTGAACAAATCAGATATTCTTTAATAGATAATTTGATATTCCGTTTAGGAGATTTATTTAATATTTATATAGACGTATCTAATGGTTTTTCAACTACTTATTTATCATTATTTATGACTATATTATTATTCCCATATTTAATAGGTAATTATATATCTATTATAAAAAAAGATAAAAAAACATCTTCATATATTTCTAGTGTAATAGTATCAATAATAATTACAGTTGTATTTTTCTTCGTATATTATATTGCTAAAAATCTTCTTAGTTTTGTAAGTGATTTTATCTTAAGTATGATTATTGTAGGAATATTTATGCTATTTTCAAAAAATCTTTTAAATATAGGAAGCTGGAAACGTCAAGAAAAGTATAAATATGATTATTGTCAAAGGTTAGAAATTGAAATAGAAAGAGATACGTTAGGAAGGAATAATACATATGGTGCTTAATATTATATCTGTAATTTCGGCTATTTTATCTATAACTATTTTAATATTATTTATAACTCAAATAGTTAAAACTGGAAGATTTATTGATAAAAAAAGCGCGATTATTTTAGCCCCAACATTTATTAATGTATTTATTTTATATTTCTTTGGTATTTATTATACTAATTCTTCTATAATTAATAGCTTATTTTATGCATTACAATATTCAGTATTAGCATTTGCTTTAAGATTTAACTTTGAATATGTAGAGGTTGCATTAACATCATGTAAGTTATATTATTTAGCTTTCTATGTGGGCATAGGACTTACTGCTTTATGTTCTGTACTTGTAATAGTAGCTTATACATTAGGTAAGGTTATTAATAAACTTAAATGTTTAATTTTAAAAGATGAACCACTTATATTAATAGGATTTAATGATGATACAGTAAACTTTTATAATTCTTTAAAGCGTAAATCTAAAGTATATTTTATGATTGAATCATATAATGAATCATCAATTAAATATTGTCTTACTAATAATATTAAATATATATTTTTCAATGAGGAAAATATAAATAAAATAACTAAAAAAAGATTTATAAATTTTATAAGTTTTTTAAATGATGAAAGTAGTGGTTATGATATTATTAATTTATTTAACAAAATTAATAATGATTATAATCTTAGAATTATAACTAAATCTGGTTCTAATGATGTACTTAAGAGTTTAACTATTAATAACGATAAGATTGATGTATTTAGTATATATGACTTAGTAATAAAGAAATTTATATTAGAATATCAAGTGGCTAATTTACTTACATCTAATCAAATAAATTATACCAGCGCAACCCTATATGAAGATATAAATATTACTAACTTTATTTATGGTTTTGGTGATTTAGGTAATAAATTATATTTAGATTTAATAGAAAATGGTCAATTCGTTAAATTAAAAAATAATAAATATGAAAATTATGTGCCATCATATTTAATCTTTGATGAAAATTCAATTAATGAATCTAATCATAATATTCATAATTTACATCATATTGATGAAATTACTCAAAAAGAAGATTATTTTCCACTCCCAAATAAAATCGAAAAATCAACTTTTTTTGAAAATACTAACTTGAAAGTATTATATAAAGAACTTGATAAAATTATTGAAAAATCAAAGAAAAATGATATGATAATATTTTATTTCGTATCACCTTCTGAGGGGAATAATGTTGATTTAGGATTTAAAGTTTTACAAAAACTTAAAGAAAAAGAAGTTTCATTTGATTATAGAATCTTTATCTATGCAAATGAAAATTTAATTACAGAAACTTATAGTAATCACGATGAACGTTTAATTATATTTGGTTGTGAGCACGATATTATAAACTATGAAGTAATAGTTGAAGATTCACTTGATGAATATGCTAAAAGAAGAGCTTATTATTATGATTTAATAGCTAAAAATAAAGTTACTATTGAAGGCTTAATTAATATTAATAATAATGACAAAAAAATAATTAAAGAAAAGAATGCTCTTTGGAATTCTTTAGGAAATTATCAAAAGAAATCCAATGTAAAATCTGTCCTTTCTATAATGTCTAAAATGGCTATGCTAGGACTTGAAATTACTGATGATAAAGAAAATGCAATTACAGAAAGTGAGTATTTAAATATATATGATGAAAATCATTGTATAAGTGAAAATACTACGTATTTTATTAGAAATAAAAAGAATATTTCTAAAAGAGATGCACTTGCATTTTTAGAACATCAAAGATGGAATGCATTTATGATATGTGATGGTTATATTCCTATGAAGAAAAGTAAAATTAAAGTATCTAAAGAAAATGATAAGATTAAACTTTACAAAAATGATACTAACTTACGACTTCATGCGTGCATTACTACATTTGATGGACTTGAAGAATATTTTGATTTTATGGCTAAGAAACTCGAAGAAGAAAATATTATGTCATATGATGATGCTTTCTTATATGTTGAAAATAAAAAGTATGATTATATGTTAATGGATACTGCATATAATGATATTAGATGTTTAAAGAAATCTATTAAGAAAAAATTTTAATTATAAAAGGTCGTTATCGACCTTTTTATTAAAATTTTATTTTGTGAAGGTGATAGTATGTTACTTGGTAAGTATATTAATAAATATTATTTAAAATATATTATACTTTATATAGTAGGTATAACAGCTTTAATTTTGGTTGATTACTTACAGCTTATTATTCCTGAAAAACTAGGTCAAATAGTTAACTTAATAAATGAAAATTCAAATGTTAATGTAGAAAATATTTCTAATATTATTATGGTACTTATTTATGTTGCGATAGGTTTATTTATAGGTAAAATGATTTGGAGATATACAATCTTTAATGCTTCACAAAGAATAGAATCAAGGTTAAGAAGTGACATGTTTATGCATGCTGAAAAGTTATCACTTAACTTTTTTTATGAAAATAATGTTGGTAGTATAATGTCATGGTTTACATCTGATTTAGAAGTTATAGAAGAATTTCTAGGTTGGGGTACTATAATGCTTGTTGATGCGTTTTTCTTATCTTTGCTGATAATATATAAAATGTTTAAACTTGAGTTTGTACTTACTCTGATAACTTTAATTCCAATTTTATTAATTGTTTTTTGGGGATTATTAGTTGAAAAACATATGGGACTAAGATGGGAAAAAAGACAAATAGAATATGATAGGTTATATGATTTTTCTTTAGAATCTTTTTCTGGTATTAGAGTTATAAAAGCTTTTGTTAAAGAGTCTGCTCAAATTCATCGATTTTCTAAAATTGCAAAGAAAAATCAAGATACAAATATTCAATTTGTTAAAGTTTCAGTTTTATTTGATAATATAATATCTATTATTATAGCATGTGTAATGACTATCATTTTAGGTTTAGGAGGATATTTTGTATATTCAAATGTTACAGGAAGTCCAGTTATAATCTTTAATCATACAATTGATTTAGATGCAGGAAGCTTAATTACTTATTTGGGATATTTTGAAATACTAATTTGGCCGATGATGGCTTTAGGACAAGTTATATCTATGAGAAGTAGAGCCGCATCATCTTATAAAAGAATTGAGGCTTTCTTAAAGAGTAATGTAGAAATTAAAAATCCTTTAAATCCTATCTATTTAAGTGATGTTAAGGGTAGTATAGAATTTAAAAACTTTTCTTTTAAATATCAAAACACTAATAATGAATGTTTAAATAATATTAATTTAAGTATCTCGCCTGGTCAAACTATAGGAATTATTGGTAAAATAGGTAGTGGAAAAACTACATTAGTAAATTTATTATTAAGACTTTATAATGTAGACGAGGATACTTTATTTATTGATGGTAAAGATATAATGAAGTGTGATATTGAATCAGTAAGAAAAAGTATTGCATATGTACCACAAGAAAATTTCTTATTTTCAGATTCGATTAAGAATAATATTGCATTTTCAAATAAAGATTTAAATTTTAATGAAATAATAAAATCTGCTAATTTTGCAGATGTTCATGAAAATATTATTAATTTTAAAGATGGTTATGATACACAAACAGGTGAAAGAGGAGTATCTTTATCTGGAGGTCAGAAACAAAGAATCTCCATCGCAAGAGCGTATGCTTGCGAGGCTCCTATAATGATTTTGGATGATTCGGTTTCGGCTGTAGATATAAAAACAGAAGAAACAATTCTTGAAAATATTAAACAGATGAGAAAAGGTAAAACGACTATTATAATATCTTCTCGTGCCTCTACTGTATCTAAACTTGATAAAATAATTGTACTATCAGGTGGAAAGTTAGAAGCGTTTGATACACCTTCTAATTTGCTTAAAACATCACCTACATATCAAACTATGATTTCTCTTCAACAATTAGAAGATGAACTTAAGGTAGGTGATTAAAATGAATGAAAATATAAATTTAAATCAAGATAAAAAGATTCCTACACGTGTATTATTTAAAAGAATTTTAAAGTATATAATACCTGAACTGCCTAAGTTTTTATTAGCTATTGTATTGATTTTGTTAAACGTAGGATTAGATGTAATTTTGCCGCTTTTTATTAGTAATATAACTAATTCTTTAAAAACTCTTAATGAATCCTATAACTATATATTAATTTTGTCTATATCTTATTTAGCTATTAGTATAATTAATCAAATTATATTATATTTTGATTCAATGGTTTTGCAAAGAATTGGTCAAAGGATTATTTATAAATTAAGACTTGAAGTATTTGCTCATATAGAGAGTTTATCACAAGAACAATTTGACCAAATGAGTGTTGGGTCTTTAGTCACAAGAGTTTGTAACTATACTACATCTATGTCAGATTTATTTACTGAAGTATTAATAAAATTAATTAAAAATATTATTACAGTAATATCGGTATTTATTATTATGTTAGGTATATCTTTTAAATTATCTTCATATTTAAGTATATTTGTTGTAATAATTTTTATATCTTCATTTATGTTTAGTAAAACTATTTCTAATTTATTTAGAAATGAAAGAAAATATATATCAGAACTTAATACTTATTTAAATGAAAATTTATCTGGTATGAAAATAATTCAAATTTTTAATCAAGAAAAAAGAAAAAAAGAAGAATTTGAAATTTATAATGAAAATTTAAGAAAAGCTAGATTTAAAGTTGTAATTGCGTTTGGTATTTATAGACCATTTATTTCTTTAATTCAAACTCTTGCAACTGCGTTTATATTTTATATGGGTATTAAATTAAAATTAACTGCTGGAGAAATAGTTGCGTTTTATTTGTATATTTCTAAATTCTTTAATCCAATCCAAACAATTGCAGATCAATTAAACAATCTTCAAAAAGGATTAACTGCATCAGAAAAATTATTTAATTTGATAGATGTTAAACCAAATATTATAAATAATGATACCTTGGTTAGTGTTGAATCATTTAAAGGAGAAATTGTTTTTGAAAATGTATGGTTTCAATATAAAAAAGATGAATGGATTTTAAAAGATGTATCGTTTAAAATAGATGCAGGGAAGTCAGTTGCTTTTGTTGGCGCTACTGGTGCTGGAAAAACGACTATCTTAGGTCTTATTGTAAGAAATTATGAACCTCAAAAGGGAAGAATTTTAATTGATGGAATTGATATAAAAAATATAAGTATAGAAGATTTAAGAAGTAAGATTGGTCAAATGTTACAAGATGTATTTCTTTTTAGTGGAACTATTAGGTCAAATATTACTTTAAATGATGATAATTTTAAAGAAGAAGAAATTAAGTCAGCTTGTGATTATGTAAATGCCAGTTGGTTTATTGATAAACTTCCAAATAAACTTGAAGAGGAAGTTATTGAACGAGGAGCTAATTTATCACAAGGTGAAAAACAACTACTTTCTTTTGCAAGAACTATACTTCATAAACCTGAAATATTAATATTAGATGAAGCTACATCTAATATTGATACACAAACAGAAGTTTTAATTCAAGAATCATTAATTAAAATGAAAAGTATAGGTACTATGATTATAGTTGCTCATAGATTATCTACTATTCAACATGTTGATAAAATTATATGCTTATCAAATGGTTGTATAGAAGAGGAAGGCACTCATCAAGAACTTTTAAAGAAAAAAGGTTATTATTATAAATTATATTTATTACAATTTAATAATTAAATTATATTGTAAATTAAATGATTTTATATTAAAATGTCATCAAACAAGAAAGTGTGATATATATGAAATATAAAAAATATATTAAAGCTTTAGATAAAGATAAACCTAAAAAGGCTTTAAAGAAAATAGATAAAGATATAACAAAACAAAATTTTTATGAAAGAAAAGAAAGAATTTTAATTTATTTAGAAAATAAAAAATTAATTAAAAAGAATAAGAAAAAAGCCCATAATAGAAGTTTAAATGAAGCGCCTAAATTAAGCATTTTAGAAGAAATAGGTAATGCAGTAAGTCATGGTGTTGGTGCTTTACTTGCTATACTTGGAATGATTTTATTAATACTAAAATCAGATACACCACTTAAACTTATAGGTGCTATATTTTATTCTGTATCGATGATTTTTATGATGACAATGTCTTGCCTATATCATTCATGGAAATGGGGAATAAGGGTAAAAAGAATATTTAGAAGGTTTGATTATTCATCTATATATTTACTTATTGGCGGTACATTTTCTCCAATACTACTTTGTGAATTTATTAATTATTATCCTACGCTTGCAATAATTTGGTTTATATTGATGTGGATAATTATAATTACGGGTATTACAATGGTTTGTATATTTGGTCCTGGTAGACTTAGATGGTTACATTTTACATTATATTTTGTAATAGGATGGGCTGGTCTTTTCTTTGTACCGGTATGGATTAAGCATAATTTAGCTTTTTTATGGTTTATATTAGCCGGTGGTCTTATTTATACAATTGGTATGATACCTTTTGCAATGCGTGGTAAAAAAGCAGCTCACTTTATATGGCATATATTCGTAATACTTGGTGCAGCTTGTCATTTTATTGGAATATATACAATTTTATACTTGAATTTATTTTAAAATCTATTAATGATGATGACTATAGGGTACAAATAACAATATTTAAATATTCTTGGTATTTTATATTCGACTTCATTTACTATTGAATCTAACAAATGGTATAGTATTGGACTTTCTTTAGATCAAACGATTACATCAACTTCAATCACAACTTTATATAATAAAACATTTAGAGTATATTGTAATGGTACTGTAAAAGAAGTATCAAGAAGTTTTGCATATGATTTTAATACATTTAGTTTTATGATAGGAAGAAGTTATGATGCAGAAAAAAATGTAACATATTTAGGTACTATGTCTGAATCTTATCCTTTAAATGGTCAAATAGAAATGTTATGTTTTAATAATTCATATAATAGCTTAGATACATTAAATTGTTTAGTATCAAATTTTGATACAATTAATCATATTACAAATTATGATGAACTAAAAAGAACTTATAATAATGTAATATTATATGGTGATGAAGAAGTGGTATCTAATACTTATTCATATGATGATAAATCATTATCGTTAATTGATTATGAAAATATAAAACCATCAAAACAATCTAATATTAAAAGAAGTTATACTTATGATAAATTAGGTAAAGTAGTTAGTATTACAGATTCTACATTTGGTAATCATTCATATGAATATGATTATAGAGGATATTTAATAAAAGATGAAAACATGTCATATACATATGATGATAATGGTAATATCTTAACTGCAGGTAATAATACTTATGAATATGATTCTATTATAAAAGATAAACTTATTAAATATAACGGAAGTAGTATATTATATAATAGTAATAATCCTTTAAATATTACTAAGTTTAATA
>CAZGBY010000009.1:0-35956 GCA_964524125.1 uncultured Clostridium sp. | reverse complement strand
TCCCCCTTAAAATCCCCTTTGCTATAATTCCACTTTAATTTTACAACTGAGGTTTATCAAAAAATGTTATTTTTTTTATTTTCACTATTGACTTATTTTTATTATTTGGTATAATTATAGAGCTTGAGGTAATTAAGCAACATGGCCCGTTGGTGAAACGGTTTAACACACATGCCTTTCACGCATGCATGTATGGGTTCGAATCCCGTACGGGTCACCAATTTAAAATTTCAGGTGAAATTCCTTTCATTAAAAGATATCATTTTGGATATCTTTTTTATTCTTCTACAAGTTCAAGCGAAACCTTATAATCGCTACTTAATTGTTCTTTAACCACTCTAGCTACACTAATAAAATCGGATGTAGCAAGTTCATCAGATAAAATCATTACAGACACATTCTTATCATCTATTATTACTAAAGAATCTTCATAGCCTAATTGTTCTATAAGTTCTTCTAACTGTGTTTCTGTATGTTTTAAATAGTATAAATCATTTATTTGATTAACTTTTTTTTCTATTTCTTCATCCGATAAGCTTCCACTTGCAATTAAAGCTTCAAGTTCATCAATCGTATTCGATCTTTGTTCTAATATTTCAAGTCTTTTACTTGCAAGGACTGATAGTACAGTTTGAGGATTATCTCCACTTACAGGATCAATTATCTCATCTTGAGATTGTTTTATATAAAATACAGAAAGTACGACTACCATCGCTAGTAAAACCACTGGTAAAATACTTTTTTTAAACATAATAAAGCCTCCTAAAATATCACTACTAAAGTGTATTCAAAGAGGTTTTTTTATATGTTAATTTTTTAAGATAATTTTAATTTTACCCAATAATCATTTAATAGTAATGTCATTTGTCCATTATAACGATACATTTGGTCAAGTCCTTTATTATAGCATACTTGATAATATTCCTTATAATCATAGAAATTTTCACCTTCAAGTACCAAATCATTATAAACAGTTTTTATCGGTGAAGTATACCCAACATAACAAGAATTTTTCTTAGCATTATCATATCTTGATATAAAAGATAAAAACTTATATGCTAAATCTTCATTCTTACAGTTTTTAGGAATAACCATACCATCGCAGAAGAAATTAGTTCCACATTCTGGCACATAAAAATCTAGGTCTACATTATCATTTTGTTCCATCATAGAATAAATTGCATCCCCAGAATACATTAAAGATACAGCATATTTACCATCCGGCATTTCCGATAATAATTCATCAGTTTTAAATGCACAGTTAGTATATTTTCTAATATCCTTTATCCAAGAAAAAGCTTTTTCTATTTCATCTTTATTTGTAGTATTCATAGAATATCCAAGTTCTTTAAACGCTACCATAAATCCATCTCTTGCAGAATCATAATACGCTACTTTACCATCATATTTTTCATTATGTAGAATTTTGAATCCTTCTTTAATATCTTCTTCTTCAACAATATTCTTGTCATAACAAATACCCACTTTTCCAAAGAAATATGGTACTGCATAATTTAAAAAATCAAAGCCTTCTTCTTCATTTTTTAAATCATTTAATATTGCAAGTAAATCTTCTTGTAAGTAAGACTTATCAAAATCTTCTATCTTAGACCAATCAATTGGTTTAATCATATCATTTATTGAAGATTGTTCTACCGCATAATCAGATAAAATTACTAAATCAAATGATTCAGATTGCATCTTCGTTACTGCAGTTTCATTTGAATCGAATGTGGAATAATTTACATTTATATTATATTCATTTTCAAAATCTTCTATAATGTCTAAATCCATATATTCGCCAACATTATATATATTAAGGGAATCATTACTACTAGATTTACATGATGTAAGAGTAAAAATCAAAATTAAAGATAAAAGTAAATAATTAATTCTTCTCATTTTTTTCTCTCCTTGAATCTTTAATTTTATCAATTACTATTTTTACAACAATAATAATCATTATAATTGTAGATAAGGCATTTATAGTTGGATTAATCTTCTTAGCTTCCGTATATAAATATGTAGATATATTTAATTTAGACCCTCCAGTAAAGTAAGATATTACAAAGTCATCAAAACTCATTGTAAATGCTATAGCTCCAGCTGCGAATATTGTACTCTTAATTTGAGGTATAACTGCTGTAGTCATTGCTTTAAGTGGTTTAGCACCTAAATCAAGCGCCGCTTCTAAAATATTAGAATCTAAGCTTTTTACCTTAGGATAAACGTTTATTACAACGTATGGAGTACAAAAAGATATATGAGCAATTAACATTGTAATATATCCTTTTTCAACTCTTAATGATACAAACAATAATAATAAACCTATAGCTGTGACTATATCTGGATTCATAATAGGTAAGTTATTAGCTTGTAAAATTAATTTTCTAAATTTCTTTCTTTGTTTAGTTAAGCATATAGCTGCGATAGTACCTATAATTGTAGAAATTATAGTTGCACAAATTGCTATTAATAACGTAGAAAATATAATAGATAATATTCTTTGGTCAGTAAATAATTCTTTATACCAAGAAAATGTAAATCCACCCCAGTGAGTTACACTCCTTGCATCATTAAATGAAAATACTACAATGCTTAATAAAGGAGCATAATATACTATAAAGAATAAAATCATTAAAATTTTAGTAAATAATTTTGATTTACTTGACTTCATCTAATTTATCCTCCTTATTAAATTTTTCAATAATATACATTATAAGCATAATAATTATAAGTAGTATTAAACTTATAGCACTACCAAATGACCATCTAGAATTAGTAATGAATTCAGTTTCAATTAAATTACCAATCAAGAAATATCTGCCTTCTCCTAAGTACTTAGTAATAGTTATACTTGTAGCACAAGATAGGAATGTAATGGTTACACCAGAAAGCACTCCCGGAAGTGATAATGGAAATATTACCTTAGTAAATGTTTCATATGATTTAGCACCTAAATCAGTAGAAGCTTCTATTAGTCTTTCATCTATCTTTTCAAGTGAAGTATAAATAGGTAAAATCATATAAGGTACATAATTATATACCATACCAAAGATTACAGAAAAATCATTTCCTATTATTATACTAATATCCGGATTGAAAAATTGTACTATTTTAAGAAGTGGCCCATCAAATAATTGTTTAATAGCTAAAGTTCTAAGTAACATATTTACCCACATAGGTGCAGTCACAAGCAATACTAGCATTGCTTGAGTTGCAGGCTTTCTTTTAGCAATAAAATAAGCTATTGGATAACATAAAATAACAGTTATAATAGTAGCGATCAAAGCTAAATATAAGCTTTTAGCGATACATTTAATATAAATATATGTTTCAAAAAATTTCTTATAATTCGATAAAGTAAAAGTATATATAGGTAATTCTGATGTTTTATCTACTAAAGAATAAATAAAAATAAACAACATTGGTAGGAGAATAAAACCTATAAGTATAATAAAATATGGTATTAAAAATGGTGTATAACCTATTTTTTTCTTTTTTCTTTCCAAGGCTACCACTCCATTTTCTCCATTATATGAATATCATCTGGAGTCCAAGTGATACCTACCTCTTCACCTACACCATGATAATCAGTTGTATGAATTAAAAAATCTCTCATATCTGTTTTTACATGTATTTCATAATGTACACCTTTAAATATTTCTGATATAACTTTCCCATTAAAAAATCCGGTATCTTTTTTTACAATATCAATATCTTCAGGTCTAATTACAATATCCACATCTTCATTTGGTTTATATCCCTTATCTACACAAACAAATTCTTTATCATCAAAGGAACATAATAAATCGTTAATCATTATACCTTCTATAATATTAGATTTACCAATAAAATTAGCTACAAATCTATTTGCAGGTTCATTATATACATCAATAGGTGAGCCTACTTGTTGTATTTCTCCAGCATTCATTACAACTACTTTATCTGACATTGTTAAAGCTTCTTCTTGATCATGTGTTACAAATATAAATGTAATACCAAGATTTCTTTGAATCTTTTTAAGTTCATATTCCATTTCTTGTCTTAATTTTAAATCAAGTGCACCCAGTGATTCATCAAGTAATAAAACTTTAGGTTCATTAACTAAAGCACGAGCAATCGCAACTCTTTGTTGTTGCCCACCTGATAATTTATTAATATCACGATGTTCATAACCTTCTAAACCTACTAAACTAATTAGTTTTAAAACTCTTTGTTTAATTTCTTCTTCAATTTGACGTTTAGATTTATAAACTTCTTTTCCTTCTTTTTTAAAATGATTTTTAATCCTTTTAAAAATTGAAATGTGTTCTTTCAAACGAAGTCCATAAGCTACATTGTCATAGACATCCATATGTGGAAATAAAGCATAATGTTGAAATACTGTATTAGTTAATCTTTTGTATGGTGGTATTTCAAGCAAGTTTTTAGAATCAAATAAAACACTACCTGAAGTTGGTTCTTCAAATCCACCAATGATACGTAATGTGGTGGTTTTACCACACCCAGACGGACCTAAAAGCGTAACGAATTCATTTTCATAAATATCTAAAGAAATCCCTTTTAAAACGATGTTACCATTGAATTCTTTTGTTAAATCTTTAATCTCAATTAATTTTTTCATTATATACCTCCTTGACGCAGATTTTAGATTAATGATTATATATTATAAAGGTATAAATATAATCAATAGTATTATACCAAATATTTAAAACAATTGATATATGAAAAAACTTTTATTTGAATTTAAAATTAAAAATACATAAGCTATAAAATCAAATATAACCTATGTATTTTATTGTATAATATTATTAATTTAAGCTAATTTAACTAATTCTTTAATACCAATAACTGTACAAATAGTTGAAAAACTATATAACGGAATTAATTTTAAAAATAGTCTAAATGCCCCATAAATATCACGTTGATCCCTATATGAGATACAAACACAAACTATAAATCCTATGATCCCTAATATTAATAATAATGAGTTAATAATTATTTTTCTTTTCATCTTAGTTCCATCCTTTTAATTAATTTTTTTTGCAATATCAGAAACTAATTTCATATCGCATTTACCTTGGAAATTAGTTTTAAAATAAATCATTACATTTTTTAAAGATTTATCTTCTAGTTTTTCTATTTCATTTATTATTTCAGTTTCTGACATTAAAGCGGGTAAATATTTAATTAATAAACTTTTTTGATATTCAATTTCTTTTTCTTTTTCATTCCTTGAGGCTTTCTTATAAGTTTCTAATTCTTCTTCAAGTTCTTTAATAGTTTTATTTATTAATACTAAAGTGTCACCATCAGAAAGTGATTGACCTTGAGATTTTAAATCAACACTTTTTAACATACATTTATTTATTAGTACCGAATAAACACCACGAGCTACACTATCTTTATTTTTCATAGCTTCCATATTAGCTTTTTTTAGATCATCAAATATCATTTTATTCATCTTCCTTTATCTAATTGTTTTACAAAAATGAAACATTCATTTTATACTTAAAGTATAGCACATAATATTTTAAAATTCTATCTATAAAAAGAAAAATTAAAAAGCTCACCTAATATGAGCCTTTTAATTTCAGTTTTTGTTCAAATTCATCTATTAATCTAAGTTGACAATAATCCATTTGTTTCGTAAAAAACAAATTTAAATACGAATTAATCTTTTTCCAAGAATTTCCTTCTTCTCCATTAATAATAGGGTAAAAATATAAATTATTAGCTTTGGCTATTTCTAAATCTATATTATTAGACCCTACTATAATAACATTATCTTTAGGATATCTTTTAGTTAATCCATTTACTTTTATTTTTGAATCATTACATATTACAGATATAAAATCTGTAATTCCTAATGATTTACATTCTTCATAAGATTTATTAAAGTCATCATTAGATACTATTGCTATATCTGCTTTTTCTTGCATAGTAGATAATTGCTTTTTCATATTTTTAAAAGGTTTTAAATTAGATTTTTTATCTTTACAACCATTAATATCTATACATATTAGATATTTATTTTTAGGTATAAAAGATTCTATTGTCATACAATATTAAATCTTGCTAGCAACATCATATGCAGTTTTAATAGCGTGTTCAATATTAGAAGGTCTGTTGCCTTCACAATCACCAATATAATAGATAGGTTTTGAAACACCTTCTAAGTCAGGTAATACTTTTACTGAAGAAAGAGCATTAATAATTGTGTCACACTCAACAAATTCCTCTCCACAAACATTACCTTCATCATCTAAGATTTCAGTTTTTACACCATTTTTTGTAAATTCTACAATTTTATGTTTTGTTAACATTTGTGTATTATGTTCTTTAAAATCTGCCATCATAAATGGTAAGATTGTACTAGATTCTTCTTTAGCAATCTTATCTTGCATTTCAATAATCTTAACATTATAACCACGAGATGTATAAGTTTCAGCTGTTTCAGCACCCACAAGTCCACCACCACATACAGCAATAGTACCATATGGAATTGCATTACCTCTTAACACTTCCCAAGCATCAAGTACGTTAGTATTATCAATACCTGGAATATTAGGATGAGCATTCTTAGCACCAGTAGCTACAATAATCTCATCAAAATCATTTGCATCACTAGATGTAAATTCATAACCCATCTTATAAGTTACAGGTAATTTTTTAAGTACATCTTGGTAATAAATTAAAGAACGCTTCATTTCAGCCTTACGGGGAGGTACACAAGCAATATTAATTTGTCCACCAATATTTAATTCACGTTCAAATAAAGTAACATTATGTCCCCTTAAAGCTAAAATTCTTGTAGCTTCAAGACCTGCTATACCTGCACCTACAACTGCAATATTCTTAGGATTTTCTGTCTTATTAAAACTACGAGTTTCTTCATAACCATTTTCAGCATTTAAAACACAAGATAAGAATTTGCGTGACATAATAGCATCTGTACATCCACGATTACACATCATACATTTTCTTATAGATGATAAATCACCCATTGCGCATTTTTGTGGTAAATATGGATCTGTAAGTAAGCTTCTTCCAAATGCTACATAATCGCATACTCCTCTTTCAATTAAATCTTCAGCCATTTGAGCTGATGCAATTCTACCGACAAAACTTACTGGTATAGATATAACTTCTTTAATCTTTTTAGTTTCTTCTATCATAAAACCATATTGTCTTGTATCCATTGCTGGTATAGTATCATTCATATTTCCAGTATGGTTTGCTTGCGCAACGTGAATAGCATCTATACCATGTTGTTCTAAAATTTTAACAAATTCAATAGCTTCATCAATTTCAAGACCACCTTTACCCATTAAAGAGCCGTCTTTTTGTTTAGTTACAATTGGTAATTTATATTCTAATGTCATATTAGGGCATAATTCTTTAATAGTATCTACAACCATTAATGCAAAACGAATACGATTTTCAAATGAACCACCAAATTCATCAGTTCTATGATTTAAAATTGTTGAGCATAAAGAACCACAAAGTCTATCGCCATGAATTTCAATTACATCAATACCTGCTTGTTCAGCTCTTTTAGCACAAGCAGCTATCTTGTTTGCAATTTCTATTAATTCATCATGAGAAACTTCTGATACAAAGTTTTTCATATCATAATGAAGCATGTCTAAAGCTTCTTTTTGTTTACCTTGTGTAAATAATTTCATTATTTCTTCAGCATGATATTCTGGATGAAATATTTGAAGTCCTAATTTACAATCATATTTATGTACTTCATCAGCTAAAGCTTTATAAGTTGGGATTTGACTATCTGCAAATAATTTTGGAGTAGGTGAAATTGTCATAATTGGTGTAACATCACCAATTACAATATAACCTGCTCCACCTACTGCAAGTCTTTTATAAAAATTAAATGAATGCTCACCAATTGAACCATCTTTTTCTTCATAACCAGTAGTTAATGGTGGAAACATTATTCTATTTTTTAAAGTGGTTTTACCAAACTTTAAAGATTCTAAAATCTTCATTTTCTTACCTTCTTTTTTTACTTATTTTCTTCTAATTTATCTAACATATCTAAAACACCATTCATATACATAATGCCTAGTGCTCTATCATAAAGACCATAACCTGGTCTTACATTACCTGGTTTTTCATCCCATAGATGTCTACCATGATCTGGTCTAATATAACCTTTAAAGCCACAATCATGATAAGCTTTTAAGATTTCTAGTATGCCTGTATCTCCATCACAATCTCTATGAGACGCTTCTTGAAAATCTCCATTTTCAAAATGTTTAACATTTCTAATATGAGCAAACGCTATTCTATCACAATGTTTTCTTATAATATTTGCAACATTATTATTAGGATTAGCATTTAATGAACCAGAACATAAAGTTAAACAATTATATGGATCATCAACTAATTTTAAAAATTTATCTATTGAAGCTTCATCTACTAATAGTCTAGGAAGCCCAAAAATATCCCAAGGTGGGTCATCTGGATGGATAGCCATCCTTATACCACACTCATGACATGTAGGCATAATTGCTTCTAAGAAGTATTTTAAATTATCCCATAATTTTTCATGGTCTACACCCTCATAAGCTTTAAATAATTCATCAAGACGAGCCATTCTTTCAGGTTCCCAACCTGGAAATGACATATTATACTTTTCAGTAAAATCTAAAATATATTTCGCCATTTGATTATAATCATCTTGAATCATGTTTTTTTCATAGAAAAGAGCAGTCGAACCATCTCCAACCGGTTTAAACAAATCACTTCTTGTCCAGTCAAAGATTGGCATAAAGTTATAGCAAATTACTTTTACTCCAAACTTAGATAAATTTCTAATTGTTTGTTTATAATTTTCAATATATTTATCACGAGTAGGAAGACCGATTTTAATATCATCATGAACGTTTACAGACTCAACTACATCTATATTAAATCCATATTCATCACATTGTTCTTTAACACGACGTATTTCATCTTCTTCCCAAATTTCGCCTGGCATTTTATCATGTAGTGCCCAAACAATACCTTCTACACCAGGAATTTGTTTGATATCAGAAAGTTTAATTTTATCATTACCCTCTCCATACCAACGAAATGTCATTTGCATAAAATCCCTCCTAAACACCAGAATATGCGTTAAATCCACCATCTATAGGTAGTACTACACCATTGACAAAACTTGAAGCTTCAGGATTTGCTAGGAAAATTGTAGGCGCAACCATTTCTTCAGGTTTACCAAATCTATCCATTGGTGTATTTCTTAAAATCTTATTTGCTCTTTCTTTAGGATTACCATTTTCATCAAATAATAAATCCTTATTTTGAGCTGTAACTAAGAATCCAGGTGCAATTGCATTACAACGAATTCCAACTTTTGAAAAATGAACAGCTAACCATTGTGTAAAATTAGAAATAGCTGCCTTTGCTCCTGAATATGCTGGGATCTTTGTAAGTGGAGTAAATGCGTTCATTGAAGAAATATTAATAATTGAACAGCCTTCACGACCTAACATATCTTTAGCAAATACTTGGCATGGTAATAATGTGCCCATATAATTCAAACTAAATACAAAGTTAATGCCTGCCTCATCTAAATCAAAGAATGTTTTCATATTGTTTAAGTCTTTTTCTTCAAAGAATTCGTTATCAGTATTTGCACGAGCGTTATTTCCACCAGCGCCATTAATTAAAACATCACATTTACCTAAATCATTTAAAATTTGTTCATGAACTAATTCTAGTTCATCTTTTTTAAGTACATTACAAGCATAAGCTTTTGCAATATATCCTTTTTTAGTTAATTCTTCTGCTTTTAAATTTGCAGATTCAAAATCAAGATTAAGTAAAGCAACTTTACTTCCGCATTCACAGAAACCTTCAGCTATAGCAGAGCAAATTACTCCGCCACCTCCAGTAATTACGATTACTTTATCTTTTAAAGCATCATTATTTGCAAGAATCATTTTATTATCCTCCTAAAATACAAGCCCTATTAAGGGCTTATATTTAATAACTATAGTATATCCAAAATTTAATTAATTATTATTTAAAGTAATTACAACTTCATAAGTACCAGCAGTATTTACTGCAAAACAATAATAAGTAACACCATTTGCTGGAATATTAATTGTAGTTGCAGTACCATTTACAGTTACAGTAATACTTACGCTTGAATCAACAACGATACAACCAAATTTAGATGATGTTGGTTCAATCTTTCCATCTGTAATTGTTTGATAATCAGTAGGTCCATTTTGTCCATATACCATTGACATTAATGTATAATTAACATTTGAAGCATTAGTAACATTAATTTCACCTGTAAAAACATCAGTACCACTAACTTCAACAGTAATTTCATTTGTTTGAGAAGCAGTAAAACAATAGTATCCACCTGCATTAGATGGGTCAGTTAAAGTTGTAGATGAACCATTTAATTTAACTGATGTGATTGTATTATTACCAGCTGCAGTAACCTTAATACAAATCCAATTACCAACAGTAACTTCTTGACCATTAGTAACTTCTGTCATTGATGTAAAACCATAAGGTGCACAAGTATAAACTTTTACACTTGCAGTATTAATTGTTGGTATTGTAACAGTACCTTTAGTATCATCAGCAGGAGCTGCATCCTTAAAAGTAACAGAAACTGTATTTTCTCCTTCAATTACATTAAAGCAGTAAAAACCACCAGCTGATGTAGGATTTGTAAGAGGAGTTGTTGAACCATTTACAGTAACAGTATCTACTTCTTTTCCACTGTCAGCTGTAGGTTTAATGCAAAGCACTTTACCAACTTCTAAAGAATCGCCATTTGAAACTTCTGTCATATTTTGAAAATCACCCATGGCACATACTTTAACAACATAAGAACCACCAGTAGATGTAGTACAATTTAGAGTAGCACTAACTTGATTTAAACTTGATTCTTTTTCAATTGAATCGCCGTAAGATGCAACAAAGTTTCTTTCACCAGTGATACTAACAGTTGGAGCAGGTGTCATAATAGCAAAATCTAAAGATGCATTATTATAAGTTTCCTTCCATGATGTTACATAACCTTTATCGTTAGTTTCAAGATTTAAAGTAGCTGCATAACCATCAGTTGAATTACTAAAATCAGAAATACCTCCATCTGTTTGATAACCAACATATTCAGCTTTATATTCAACATTTAATCCATTATTAGAATTTTTTAAGTAAGTAGGATCATTCAAATCTGATTCTACAAATGTATCTGATAACCCGATATAAGTAAGTTCATATGACTTATCTAAATTATTATATAAAAGAGTATCTAAATCTATTGAACCAGCTTGTTCTTTTGTAACACTTGAAATAATTTCATTAACTTTAGCACGAGCTTCAGAAGCTGCTACTTCTTGAGCTTTAGATGTAGAAGTTTCATAATAATATTTATCTCCCGATTTATAAAGTAAAGCCTCAGTTACAGTTTCATCATTACCCACAAGTAAATCCTTACTTGTCTTTTTTGTCTTAATGTAAAGATCAGAACCTAAATCCATTTCAATTTCAGTAGTACTTCTTATTTGATGCTTAAATGATGACATATTAGCTGAACCACCATTTGCATTAACATCAACATTATAAGCCGCATTATAAGTTAACTTAACAGTAGTATTAATACTTGAATCAAAGCCCTTAACTAAATCTTCAATTTCAGAATTATTATTTACAACAGGTGTTGTATTTGGTGAAGCAGAAGTTGTAGTATCATCTCCACATGATGCAAGTGCTACACCAGAAACTGCAAGTAATCCAAGTGCACTTAAAACTTTTAAAGTATTTCTTTTCATTTTAAAATCTCCTTTTCTATTTATAAAATTTTACTTCTTTTAAATAAGTAAATACTTTTGCCATTTCTTTTGCCCAGGTTGTCCAAGAATGGTCACAACCTTCAATAAACTTATATCTTACACCAATATTATTTTCTTCTAAATAATTATCAAATTCTTTTGATGCTTGATATATAAAATCATTCATACCAATAGATAAGTAAACATTTAATTTCTTATCTTTATTAGCAATAAATAATTCTTTTAATGTTCCATATTTAGATTCATCAATATAATCTGGCTTAGTAGCTGGTGATAATGCTATACATGCATTATATTTATCAGTATTTTTCAAATAATGATATAAAGCACCATAACCACCCATAGAAACTCCTGCAATAGCAAGAGGCATTTTTTTGCTTAAGCAGTTAAAGTTTCCATATAAAAAGTCAATTACATCTCTTTCAATTAATGAATAAAAATCATCAATAGGTCCCATATTTAAGTACCATTTATTTTCTCCATTAATGAAACATGCTGCGATTTTATTTTCTTCACACATTTTAATTATTGATGAATTATTTTGCCATCCTTTTTCATTATCTCCAAATCCATGTAAACAAATCATTAAAGGATATTTTTCATTCAAATTTTGGTAATAATTTTCATCATTATTTTTTAAACATCCGTGTAAATTTAATGATGGTATTACCAAATCAAGTCTTGTTTTTCTACCTAAAGACTTAACATAAAAATCAATATTAAATGTTGCCATTTTCGTCTTCTTCCTTTTTAAATTCCACGTAGTATAAATTTTGAGTTGATTGTGACAATAATCCTTTTACCTCAATTTGATAATCTTTTAAAGCACTTTCGCTTTCTGCTCTTTTAATCATACATTGTAAGTAATATTCAGTCATTTCTTTAGCAGCACGTCTTTCTTCTTGAGTAGATGTACCAATTGAACCAACATAATAAGGAAGATCTTTTATATCTTCATAGTCAATATCATTTTGACAAGAACCGCCAATTGAAAAATATACTTTATTTTCATTACAAATTTTAGCAGCTTTAGTTCTATCCGTATCATCTTGTAAAGAAATAATAAAATCAGCACCTTGATTACAAAGTTGTTTAGCAACAGTATCTTGAGTAGCTGTTGATGTAACTGAACCAATAGGTAAGATTTCAAGATTATAAGCAGTAGCTAAATATTCACTTATAAATGTAATATATTTTCCAACAGTATCATTAACACTAGATGGTGCAATAATACCACATTTAATTTTATTTCCAGTTCTATAAGACGCTTTATCTTCTGCTTCATTAGAACCGTTTAATGCATATAATTCTTTAATATTTTCTTTTGAAGATGAAGCAACCCAATTAGTTAAAGCTTCTGCTCCATATGATTCAGATGATGTATCAAAGAATTTATCAACATTTATCTTTCTCATTGTAGGGTGAGATGCATCAATAGAATCAACTGCGTCCATTTCATCATAATCAGTTAATGTTTGAATAGCCCAGTTTGTTACACTTAAATGTAGGGCTGAACCATCTTCATTTCTTAAAGCTTTACCATTATCAACAGCATCTACTGAAGCCGCAACGATAGGTAGGATATGAGCTGAATATTTAGCAACTAAATATTTTAAAGAACCATTAACAAATGCATCTCTATAAGTAGATGAGAATCCACCCATAGTAGCATTTGAAATAGAAATACCAGAAGATAAGATTGGACTTGATGCAAATTCTACACCATTACATGTTGAAATTACTGACATTGGTTGATATTGAGCAAATGGTTTATTAAATTGAATACCTGAGTCCCAGTTTTGATTATTAACCATATATACTACAGTATCTGAAGGTAAGTCACAACTTGATGTATATTCAATTTTAAATTTACGAGCATCTTTTTGACCTTCATAACCTGTTACAATAACACCATGATCAGCTAAAGCATCATTCATACCTAACCATTTATTAGTAAAATGTTGTCCTTCATAACCATAATAGTTATAAAGAGCAAAGAATATAGAATTTTTTGTGCCATCAAAAGTTTCTATATCATCACTTGAAATTTCAGCCCCACCAAAGATAAATAAATCTTCAATATTACAAGAAGTTAAGGAAATACCTGCAGCTGCTAGTAATCCGCATGTTGATAAAGTTTTAATTAATTTATGCTTCATTTTCAACAACTCCTTCTTTTTTTCCATCAGGATTTAGTCGTTTTTCTTTTCTAATATAACGTTTCATCTTAACCCAGTTAATAAATCTTTGTTTATCTACCATATATACAAGTACAGCGAATACACTAAATCCATTTAATAAACTTGATACAGTAGCAGTAATTGCATTATCAAATCCATAAGAGTAAAGACATACAGTACCAACTATAGCAAGTAATAAACCAACAATTTGATTAGAATACTTAGCTAATATACCACCAATGAATATTGGTAAGAAATTCTTAAATACAGTACCAGATGATGCAAGATTAATATTAATAGTAATACTTCCTGTACCACATGATGACATAACTTGATAAATCGCAATTAAAGCACCAGCAATAATAAATGATACAATACAATGTGTAATTTCATTAATACCAGTATCTACACAAATCTTTTGATTATAAACTAAAGCTAACTTGTTATATCCAAATCTTGTATAACATAAAGCTGAAGCCATAACTATACAAATAATAATTAATAAAGGAATTAATATAATTGGTTCCATAAAGAAACTTGAAGTATTACTTCCTTTAAGTAAATCTACAGTACCTGAACTTCCAGTTGATACAGCTACTACTTTTGCTATTCCTTCATAAATTAAACACATACCTAAAGATATTACAATAGGTGGTAATTTAGTAAAAATTAATACTAAAGAATGTATAAATCCTAGAATCATACCAAATAAAATACTTAATAGTAAGAATTGAAAAATATGAGGAACTGTATCAAGACCAGGCACTATCAATGATGCAAATAAGCATGCAAGAACACCTGTAGCACCAAGTGAGAAGTCCATTCTTCCAGAGTTTAGGTTAGTATTAAGTGCAAGTGCTGCAATTAAAGTCATAACCATAGTTTGAGCCATAATCATTATGTTTTTAAAGTTATTAAATCCACTACCAATCATGAAAAGTCCTGTACCGTTCATATTAGAAATTGCAGATGCAATAATTATCATTAATACTGGACAAAATAATGACCAAAATACTTTTTTTGATTTTCTTTTAACAGTAGGATTATTTACAACAGACTTACTGTTAAATTTTATAGGTTCTATATATTTCATTATTGAATACTACCTCCTGAAGCTAACATATCTGTTCTTGTATCCCACATATTAGCTAAAGATACAATAATAAAGATAATTCCTTTAACCATATAGCAATAGTTACCTACTTGAAATGTAGGAGTTGATATAGCCGCAAAGAATTCATCTAAGAATACTGAGAAAAATGCACCTATAATAGCACAACTTACCTTAGAACGAGGTCCACCACTTGTAGTCATACCACCAAATACAATTGCTATAACAACATTTAACCCTACTTGAGATAAAACTGTATTTGCAGTATATTGTCCTCCTGATTTTGAACAAGCAAATAAGAATCCACAAATACCAAGTCCAACGCCTGAAATAGCAAATGATATAATACCAGCACGCATTAGGTTAATACCATTGAATTTAGCTGCGATTTTATTTGATCCAATAAATTTATTTCTTCTACCAACTTTTGTAAAATTAAATATAAACCAACAAAGTATAAAGAATACAAGTAAGAATACTGCATAAATCCAAGCGTTTGAAATCATACCTGCATTAACATTTAAAAGTCCACCATAATTATCTAAGATAGCTTCATGTACAGCAGCTAATATATTCATCATAGTAAGTGTCATAACCATAACTGGTAAATTTAACATTGTAGCTAAAATAGCATTAATAATACCAAGACCGGCACCTACTAAAATAGCTACTATTAAAGACAAGGCTAAATTTCCTGTTGAATTATACATTAAAGCCGCAACTGTAGCGCACATTAATGAAGCATTACCTAAAGACATATCAAATCCACCTTGCGAATAGATAAATACTGCACCAGTAGCCACAACCGCAACGAAAATACCATTATTAATAACGTCTCCTAAATCTCCGTTATATCCTGTTATATTTTTACCAATCGCATAAGCACAAATGATTAAAACTAACATCATAAGTGGTACTAAATTAATCCAGAATTTCTTTGAAGTTAAAGTTTTTTTCAAATTAATTTGAGCTTTATCTTCAAGTACTTTAGCTTTTAAAGCATTTAAAGGTGAAACTTTACCAGTAATGTTATATAATAACTTAACATATTCTTGATGAAGTTCAACTCTTTTAGTTCTTTCAAGTTTTATAGTTTCATTATAAGTATTATTTTCTTTTATTTTTGCTCTTTTACAAACTGTATGAAGACCAACTTTTACATTTTTTAGTTCTTCTTCTGTTGAATATGTCTTATTTAAAGCTTCATTCAAATTAGCTTCATATTCAGATTCTAATTTAGAAATATTTTCTAATCTTATTTCTTTAGCTTTTACTATATTAGACTTAATTTCAAGTTTTAAATTATTATCTAATATTTTATAAGAAGAATTTATTTCTTCTATTAATAATTTTTCTGTATTTGAATCTTTATTTACATCATCTTGAAATTGAACAACTTTTTCTACAAGTGAAGATTCAAAATACTTAAATCCATAATTTGTATCCATATTTTACTCCTTTTTAAATCATATATTCTACGATTTGTTCCTGAGTTAAATCTTTAGAACGTTTGAATTCTTTTGTAATTTGACCATCCTTCATAATTAAAATACGGTCAGACATACCAATAAGTTCTGGCAATTCCTCAGATATCATAATAATAGCTTTTCCTTCTTGTTTCATCTTATAAAGAAGTTGATAAATAAATTGCTTAACACCAATATCAACTCCACGAGTAGGACAGTCAAGGATTAAGATTTCAGAATCATTTGCTATCCATTTAGCAAGTGATACTTTTTGTTTGTTACCACCAGATAAAGTATTAACTAATTGTTCCGGTGTATTACACTTAATTTGAAGTTCTTTAACTTGTTTATTAACTAGTTTCTTTTCATCTGATTTAGTTACAAATAAATTTAATTTAGCTATATTATTAATCGACGCAATTGCAATATTATCAAATATAGATGTCTTTAAAGCTAAAGCTTCAACATCACGATTTTTAGGTAAGTATCCAATATGTTCTTTCATCGCAAATGATTCAGAATGAACTAATTTATCTAAATTTTTACCAGTATATACGAATCCACCTTCAATTTTTATGTTTCCAAATAATGCTTTACCTAAAGTATGCATACCACACTCAGATAATCCACCAATACCTAAAATTTCTCCTTTGTGAAGTTCTAAATTTATATGCTTAAGTTGGTTTCCTTCAATACCATCTACCATTTTTAGTACTACTTCATCAGAATATGACCCATCCCAGTCAGATCTATAGTAATCACCCTTAAGTTCACGACCAATCATAAACTTTTTGATAGCTTCTGCATCAAATTCACCTTTAGATTTATCTAAATTAGCTACAATATTACCATCACGTAAAACTGTTAATGTATCGCACTTATCCATTAATTCTTCTAAGTCATGAGATATAAATAGTACTGATTTACCTTCTTCTTTTAGATCATTCATCTTCTTATATAGTAAATTACGACCTGTTTCAGAAAGTGCAGTTGTAGTTTCATCCACAATAAATATTTCAGGATTTTTATTTAAACATTTTGCAATTTCAATTAATTTTCTTTGTTGCATATCATAAGCAGCTGTAATAACACCTGGTTGAATATCATTTACACCAATTTTTGAAAGTGCATAACCAGCATGTTTACGAAGTTTCTTACCATTTACAAATAAACCAAATATAGCAGTTAACCAAAAATTCTTAAACTTTCTAAGTTTTGGATTTTCATGAATAACTTTAAGTTCATGGTAACAATTTAAGTAATGATTTTTTAAAGAAGTGACATCACCTTTTAACCAATTAAGTTTCATATAAGTTTTCTTATATAACATAGATATAGCTTTCTTATAAACAGATTTTGCTTCTTTAACATCATTGTCTTTTCTTCTAGCAAGAAGTTTTTCATCTAAATTTTCTTCATTTTTAGAATATTTATCTTCAATTGTTTTGAATTCATCTTGAAGTTCATTAAATAATTTTAAAGCTTCCTCATCAAAAGATTTTTCTACTTGTTCTTTTTTAGTAATATTAGATGATAAAAGTTCTTCATTTAAAGATAAATAAATTTCTTTAAGTTCTGTTATAGCTTCTTTTAAAATACCTTTTGAAATCTTTGCATCAGAATTTTGTAGTTTTTCTAAATATTCATTCTTCTTTATGTCTAAATTATTAAAGTTAAGATCAAAAAGAGGTGAAAAATTTTCAATCTTCTTTTCTTCAAAATAATTAACTCCAGAGAAGTTCTTAAGTTCTCCTAAGAAAATATTTTCAGCTACACTCACCTCAGAAATAGTACCATTTTCTTGTACAATAATACCAATACCACCATTTAACGCTTCTACCATTGAAGCAGGTTCCCAAGGTTTACCATGATATTCCATAGTACCACTTGTTTTTTGATAAATACCAGTCATAATAGCTGACATTGTAGATTTTCCACTACCGTTTTCACCAATGAAACCACGAATTTCACCAGGATAAATTTCAATATCCACATCGTTAAGAGCAATTGTAGGTCCAAATTGCTTAACAATATGGGTTGCTTTAAAAATAGGTTCTTTCATATTTTTATTGTATTAACTAAAGTTAATACTGCTCCTTTCTATGGTAATTTAAGACAAATAACCATTTTACAAGAAAATTATAACGCAATTAAAAATCTATGAAAACGCTTTATCTTTTGCTTTAAATCCAAATTTTTAATAATTCTTGAGTTTTTAAATTTTATTTTTTACAAAAAAAATCTTAAAAAAATGCACTTTTTGTTGTAATATTCACTTTTTTAATATAAAATAATGGTATGGAAAATATAAAATATGACCTTTTTAAATTTGATGAGAGTCTTCCACTTGAAATAAGTATTTATAAGTTGGGCGATATCAAACCGCATTGGCATGCGGACCTTGAACTCGTATATGTATTGGAGGGATTTATAGAAATAGAAACAAATGACCAACTATACGTACTTAACGAAGAAGACGTTATATTAACTAACCCTTATGAGATTCATAGTATTCATGGAAAAAATTCTGCAGTTTTATCTATTTTAATAAATTTAGAAAAACTAGGAATAAAACAAGAAGAAATAGAATCTTTAGTTTTTGATCTTAACTCTTCTTTAGAAGCTGACAAAACTCCTTATCAAAAAATTAAAATGTTAATTGCATCTTTAATCAATTATAACTTAAAATATCAAGATAATAGTAAATACGCTAATTTATCAATTATTTATTCTTTATTTGCAGAGTTTATGAATAAATATAGAGTAATATCTAATTCTAGTAAACCTCAACATAATAAGAATTTAATTAAATTAAGAGAAATTATTAAGTATTTAAATGATAATTACAAAAATTATATAACTTTAAAAACATTATCTTTAGAATTTAATTTAACAGTTCCTTATATTTCTTCTTTCTTTAATAAATATTTTGGTAAAAATTTTCAAGATTATTATGATGAATTAAGAATATCTAAATCTTTACAAACTCTACTTGAAAATAATCAAACACTTGAAGATATATCACTTGCATTTGGATTTACCGATTCAAGAGGATATGTTAGAGCATTTAAAAAAATCTATCATTTAACACCTACAGAATACAGAAAAGAAATCAATAAAAAAGATATAAATTCACCATCAAGCGTCTCTCTTACTCAATTTAGTACTAACAAATATTTAGATAAAATTATTAAAAATAATGATTCAAAATATCATTTACCTGTTAAAAAACATAAAAACTCTATATTAAAAGATATAACTGCAAATTATTTAAATTCTAAAGAACTTAAACCAACATATCTTAATTTCTTTTCTGTAGCTAGAGCTTGTGACTTTTTATCAAAGCCACATCAAGAAATGATTGAAGACCTACTTAAAGAAATACCTTTTAAGTATGTAAAATTTCATGGACTTCTTGATGATACAATGCATGTAGTAAAGAAAAGAAATGACAAATTTACATTTTCATTTATTTATATCGATATGGTACTAGATTATATTAAAAGTTTAAATATCAAACCATTAATACAATTAAGCTATATGCCTTCATGTTTATCTTCTTGTTATAAGCCATTCGAAAATGGTTCTATTATATCTTTACCAAATAATAAAGAAGTATATTTAAATTTAATTAAAGAATTAACTATACATTTAATTGAAAGATATGGTAAATCAGAAATAGAAAGTTGGCCATTTACTTTTTGGAATGCACCAGATACATCTAAATATGCATATGGGTTAGAAGATAATGAAAGTTTTTTACAATTGTATAAAGAAGTTTACCATCTAATTAAAAGAATTGATTCTAATATTAGAATAGGTTCTCCTTCTTTATTACCTCTTTGCGAAGAAACAAAAAAATATGATTTAGAATTCTTAAAATATTCAAGAAATAATGATTGTTATCCAGATTTTTTCATTGTACATTATTCAGAAAATAACTTCTCAAATTATTTTAAACAAATATCAAAAGAACAATTTCCTAGTGAACCTGGTAATTTTAATAAATTTGTCGATTATGTATTACAACCAGAATTTTCTAGTGGTAAGAAGGTTTATTTAACAGAATTTAATTTCACCACATCGCATAGAAACTTACTCTCAGATACAGTATTTAGTTCTTGTTATATAGTTAAAAATATTTTAGAAAATATAAATAGACTTGATGCATATGGTCACTGGTATTTATCGGATTTAATAGATGAAACTCAACTTCCTGAAAATATATTGCATGGTGGTCTTGGTTTTTATACATTAAACGGAATAAGAAAACCTTCTTTTTATGCTTATCAATTTTTATCTAAATTAGGGGATACAATTATATTTCAAGATGAAAGTATTATAATTACAAAAAAAGATAATAAAATTATTATCCTACTTTATAATTATGAACATTTTTCTAATTTATATGCACAAGGAGATTATTTTGAACTATCTTATCATAATAGATATATTCCTTTTGCTGGTAATAAAGATATACATTTTAATATTAAAATTAATAATTTGAATTATAAAAATTATACAATTGAACAAACATATGTTAATAAACAAAGTGGATCTATTTATGATATTTCTGAAGAAATAGGAATAGAAGGAATCCCATCTTCAAGTGTTGCTGATAAATTAAAAAAATTATCTACTCCACATATATCTATAGGTAAAGGAAATATAAAAAATAATAGTTTAGAACTTAATGTTAATGTTAATCCTTTAGAAATTAGATTAATTGAAATCAATTTGAAATAATTAAAATAGCACTAGATTATATACCCTAGTGCTATTTTATTTGTTCCTTATTTAATTTTTATTGTTCCTTATTTGTTCCTTATTATAGAATAATCAAAACTTATATCAAATTATTCAATAAAACCTAAATCAGATATTTTAAGTTTTTGATACTCATCGTTTAACACATAACTTGTAATTCTAGAAGTGCCAGAATTAGGTTTTAATATCCCTTTTTCAACCCAACTTGCTGTCCATTTAGAAATAGCTCTATTTGTTACGCCAAATAATTTAGCTAATTCTCCATTCTTTATGACTTTAACTTTATTTTCTAAACAATATCTTAATAATATAAAATCTTTTTTATTAAGATTATTTAAGATATCGCATCTATCTTTTTTTGATACTTCTAAAGCTTGATCATATATTTTTTCAGCATTTAAAGCCATTATCTTACAAAAATATTCAATCCAAATTTCTAAATGAGGAGGATTTTCTCTTCCAGAATAATAAAGAGCAGGTAGGTTCATTTGCATAGATTCATAATACCCTTTTAAATCTGACATATAATATTCTTCAAATGAATTAAAACCCTTAAAATCATATTCATGTTCCATAAGCACATAGGTGGCTAAAGCTCTTGATGTTCTACCATTCCCATCAATAAAAGGATGAATAGTCACAAGCGCATAATGAATTATAGCAGATAAAACAGGTGTTGGAAGTTGTTGATTATTATAATACCAATTAACAAGTTCATCTATTAAAGGTTCAATATCGATATATTCTGGTGGAATATATTCAGCTTGTCTTGTAACAGAATCATAAACTGCAAATAATATACCAGGAGGTGTTGGTCCTCTAAAAGGAATTCTTTCTAGCTTTCCTTTTTTTTGAATAATATCATGAAGACTCAGTATAAATTCTTTATCGATTTTAGTTTTCTTTTGGTTTTCTTTTTCTAAAAAAGTAAGTGCATCCCAATAATTTTGAACTTCTTGTTCAGCATTTAAACGTTTATCATCATGTTTGTTATTTATAACTTTTTCTACTTGATTATAAGATAAAACATTTCCTTCTATACTTGTTGAAAAATGAGTTTTCTTGAGTTTAGCTTCATAAATAAGTTTTTGTTTTTCTCTTGTTGGTAAATATAAATAATCTAAAGCTGTTTTATATTTTTCAATTTTAATCAAATAATTAACCAAGTTATTCGTATATTTAAATTCTAATTTCAACGAAACCATCTCCAATTATATTTTACCAAAACATAAAACTAATTTCAATATGCCGTTCCTTATTTGTTCCTTATTTAACTTCTTTTTGTTCCTTATTTATTCTCTATTAATATTTATTATTTAATCATTTCAAAATTAAAGACTTTTAACCATAGCTTGTTTGCCATAAAATGCAATTCCAACTTTAATAATTTTAGAAATACCATCAGTTTTCATTTGTATGTCATAATGATTATCTTCTATTTGTTTAAGTGCTAAATTTGCTATATCATCCATTTCTTCTTTAGATGATGCTTTCTTAAATTCAAAGATAAATCCTGGTAGATTTTTATTTTCTGGATATAAACTAATATCAAATCCACCATATCCAGACTCTACATTTGACTTCAAACGATATTTATTACTAAAAACTGAACAAAGTCCTAACATCATCCCATGATAAAACGATTCATTTGCGCCATCATAATAAGAAATGGATTCAATCATAAACTCTTCTAATAACTTTTGAAGCCTTATAATATCATTATTAAAAATTGCTTGTCTAATAAGGATCGAAAAACTTGTTTTTCCCATTTTTGATAAAACTTCTTTTTCATAAACATAAGCAATTTCTTTATTTGGTATAGCAACATCACACATATAATTTCCATCATATTGTGGATAAACCTTAGAAACTTTTAAATATCCAGCAACAAGTAAAAAACTATAAATGCTATAAGAATTAGTTATAACCTCAGGATAAATCACATTAGTATCAATATATGTAGTTACTGTATTACCTAATAATAATTCTTTAAGATTTTTCATTTCTTCTAATGATGACAATGATAAAATTTCACTAATAATATCGTTACTACCAGTAGATTGCCAAAAAGCTTTTGGTATACATTTATCAGAAATATAATTTATAACAGACCATGGATTAAATATTTCAGTATTACCAAAAAGATATCCATCATACCAATCGCACACTTCTTGATACTTGTCTTCATAACTATAATATTTAAGCATTTGTTTTACTTCATCTTTTGTAAATCCAAAGTACTCGCTATAAGACTCATCTAAAATTGAATTTATTTTCAAATTATTTAACCCACTAAAAATGCTTTCTTTAGCTACTCTTAAAATTCCAGTTAAAAATCCATAAGCTAAACAAGTATTATCTTTTAGCCCACCAGAAAAGAAAACTCTCATAAAATTAATAATTTGTTCATAAAATCCATTTGTATAGCCTTGTTCTATAGGAGTATCATATTCATCAATTATAATAATACATTCTTTTTTATAATGTTTATAAAGTAATAAAGATAGAGTTTGTAAAGATGATTGATAATCAACTTCACTACCTTTTTCCCTTGATAAACTAATGTATAATTCTTTCTCATAATCATTTAATATTGTACTAGTTTCGAGTTCATTATGACGAAAAAATTCAAGTGATATTAGTTTAACAATCTTTTGATAAGTATCATCCCATGTTTTAAACTTAATATCCTTAAAAGTTAAAAAGATTACAGGATATTTCCCTTGATGTGATGTATATGTAGTGCCACAATTCCAAATTTTTTTATCCCTAAAATATTTTGATGTGTCTTCATTTGTTTTTTCAAAGAAAACTCGTAACATATCCATATTTAAAGTTTTTCCAAAAGGACGTGGTCTTGTATATAATGAAACTTGTGGCTTATTGTCAAGGAAGTCACGAATTAATAACGTTTTATCAACATAATAATAGTCTGATGTAGCCTTTTTATAATCAGATATACCAATAGGTAAGGGTTTTTTTTTCTTATTTTCATTAAATAATGTATTAGACAGTTCAATATCTGGAATCATCCATTTTCCAGATTCCTTAATTGCGCCTTGAATTTGTCTATCTTTACACATTTGTTGAATTCTTCTTATACTAACATTCCATTTCAATGAGGCTTCTTGTACAGTTATATATTTCATAATTGACTCCTTTAATATTTTTATACAATCTAATTATACACTTAAAAACGAAATAATTCAAGATTATTTCGTTTTGATTTCGTTTTGATTTCGTTTTAAAATATAAAATATTCCTATTCTAAATTTTATCTATAATTATTTCATACATAATAATTTTTTTATATTTTTCTTTATATTCATTAGAATCCGGTAATAAAATCCCTTTCTCATCATATTATCCTACTCTTTTAAATATTTCATTTTCATTTGCAGTCAAATTAAATTTATAACAATCCCATAATTCATCAATAATTCTATTATGATCTAACATCGAGTAAATAGGTGATACAGGAATAACTATATCCTCATATTCATCACAAAAATCTATTAACATATCTGTTTTAGCTTCAAATCTTTCATCAGCATCATCATATATTTCTTGAAAATGTTCTACACTACCATATTTTTCAATTATATAATAATCGATATCTATCATATTATATTTTAATTTTTCAGCAAGAGCTTTTGCTACAGTGGATTTACCAACCTGAGGACTCCAAAAAGTAAAATTTTCATATTTATTCGAGATCCTTCTTTAATAAATTTCAAAAGCTTTTATTTATGATCTTTTAAAGTTATATAACATACATTTTCAGTATGATAACTATGTGAAAATAAATCATATGGAGTGACTTCTTTAACCTCATAACCATAAAAACTTAAATACTTACAATCTCTTGCAAGAGATTGAGTTAAACATGAAATATAAATAATATTTTTGATCTTCATTTTAACTAAAGTATCTAAGAATTTTTCATCACACCCCTTACGAGGTGGATCAACTACTACAGTATCTATATTTTCTAAATTAGAAAGTTTTTCTATTTCATCTTCACATTTACCACAAATAAAAGTTGCATTTTTTATATTATTTAAATCTTTATTTTCATTTGCATTATCTATAGCTTGAGGTATTATCTCAATTCCATAAACATGTAACGCTTTTGAGGCAAGGTTTAAAGTAATAGAACCTATTCCACAATATGCATCTATAATATTTAAATTATTATCATCTATATAAGATAGAGCCTTATTATACATAGCCTCTGCTTGAGCATGATTAACTTGTAAGAAACTATTAGGATGAACTTTAAATTTTAAATTATTAATAACTTCAATAATATATTCATCACCATATAAACGTTTAAATCCTGTATGATTTAAAATAACATTAGTTTTCTTATCATTAACATTTAAATAAACAGATTTAACATTTTCAAATTCATTATATATTTTATTTAATATAATATTAAATATAGGATTATCTTTAAGTACAATAAGTACAAGCATCACATCACCTGAAGATGTGACTCTTATCATTATATTTCTTACAAGTCCTGTATGAGATGTTTCATCATATATACTTACATTTCTTTTTTCAAATTCATCCTTTAAAGCATTAATAATAATTCTAGCATTTTCATTTTCAATTAAGCAATTATCTTGTTCAATTAGATTGTGACTTTTAGCTTCATAAAACCCCGATACAACCTTACCATTAATCTTCTTAAATGGTACAATAATCTTATTTCTATAATTGAATATTTGAGGATTTCTTACGACATCATTAACTTTAACATCAAATCCTGCAATTTTTTTGAATGTGTTTTTTACCATATCATGTTTGAATTTAAGTTGTTCTTCATAATTAAGATGCATGATATTACATCCCCCACATCTATCATAATATGGACATAAATCATAATTTCTTTTATTACTTTTATTAATAACTTCTATTAAATCAGCTTTAGCATATGTACTATTAATATAAGAAACTTTAGCTTTAACTTTTTCACCAGGTAGAGCTTTATCAATATATAAAGGTTTATTATCATAAACTAAAAATCCTCTACCTTCATGATCATAATCTTTAATTTCTACTTCTATAATATCATTTAATTTCATAAAACACCTACTACTTAAAATTTCTTGCAAGGCCACCTATACTAGTTTCTCTATAAGATTGTTCAAGGTCACGGCCTGTTTCAAGCATAGTTTTACATACTAAATCAAAACTTATTTTAGAATCCTTACTTTCAAGCATAAAAGACATAGAAGCCGCATCAAACGCTCTTAATGCCGCAGCTGCATTTCTTTCAATACAAGGTATTTGTACATAGCCCATTATCGGATCACAAGTTAAACCTAAATGATGTTCAAGGGCAATTTCAGCTGCTTGTTCAATCGAATCTAAATCCTCACCTTGTAAATATGCAATCATAGAAGCCGCCATACTACATGCAGAACCAACCTCAGCTTGACATCCAGCCTCTGCTCCTGAAATAGATGCGTTTGTTTTTATCAAATTACCAAAGAGTCCTGCCACTGCAAGTCCGTCTATTATTTCATCTTTACTATATCCATCTAAAATGAGCATTTTTATACACGCTGGCAAAATACCAGATGCTCCACATGTAGGTGAGGTAACTATTTCTCCACCAGATGCATTTTCTTCTGCAACTGCATATGCAAATGAAATAATTAAACCTTTTCTTTTAGCCTCACCAGATAATGTCATAGCTTTTTGATATAATTGGCAAGCTTTTCTTTTAATATGTAAATCACCATGTAAAAAAACATCTTTATTTAAACCATTATCTATAGATGTTAACATTACATTATAAATTGTACTTAAATATTCTTTTATATTCAAATCATATTTATATACATAATCTTTATAAGATATATTATTTTCCTTACAATATTTTTTAATTTCATATAAAGTATTAAGAGGGTATACATCTTTTATTACCTCAAGTTCTTTACCTTCAACTTTAATAGAACCACCACCAATAGAATAGATAGTTTCACTACATATCTTTTCTTCATTTTTAAATCCTTCAAATATCATAGTGTTAGGATGTGGCATTAAATCTAGGTAATTAAATACTATTTCATGTTTAATACCTTCTAATGTTTTATCTATAATATAATCAGTTAAGTGTCCCTTACCAGTAAGTGCAAGGGAACCATATAATGTAACTTTAACAAAATCTATATCTTTATATTTATTTAAAAATAAAAGTGTAGCTCTTTTTGGTGCGATAGTATGACTAGATGATGGTCCATTACCTATTTTATATAATTCTTTTAAACTATGCATAATTTACTCCTTTTTAAGTTCGAAAATTGCGTCTCTTATTTGTGCAGCTAGTTCAAAATCTAGTTTAGACGCTGCTAACTTCATATTTTCTTCTAACTGCTCAATTAAAAGTTCACGCTCAAGCTTAGTAAGATTCTTACTTTCTTTTACATTTGTATTATCATCTTTAATATCTTTCTTTTTAAATCCAACACTTTCTTGAATATCTTTTTTAATAGTTTGTGGTTTAATATTATTTTCTTTATTATACTTAATTTGAATATCTCTTCTTCTTTTTGTTTCTTCAATTGCGTAGCTCATCGAAGGAGAAATTGTATCTGCATACATTATAACACAACCATTTTCATTACGAGCAGCTCTACCAATTGTTTGAATTAAACTTCTTTCACTTCTTAAAAATCCTTGTTTATCAGCATCAAGAATTGCGACTAAACTTACCTCTGGCAAATCTAGTCCTTCACGAAGTAAGTTTATACCAACTAAACAGTCATATACACCAAGACGTAAATCACGAAGTATTTCAAGTCGTTCTAAAGCTTTAATCTCTGAATGTAGATAAGCAACTTTAAGTCCTAAGTTTTTCAAATATGATGTTAAATCCTCAGACATTTTAATAGTTAATGTTGTAATTAATACTCTTTCATTTAAATCAATTCTTTTTAATATTTCAGAATATAAGTCATCAACTTGACCAAGAGTAGGACGAACTTCAATTATTGGATCTAAAAGACCAGTAGGACGAATAATTTGTTCTATAATAGGGAGTCCTTTTTCAAGTTCATAATCACCAGGTGTAGCAGATAAGTATAATACATTTTTAATTTTACTTTCAAATTCTGAAAATTTAAGTGGTCTATTATCAAGTGCAGATGGAAGTCTAAATCCATAATTAACTAAATTTTCTTTTCTTGCTCTGTCTCCATTATACATTCCTCTAATTTGAGGAATAGTTGCGTGTGATTCATCAATTACAAGTAAAAAATCATCGGGAAAGAAATCAAGTAAAGTTGCTGGAGTTTCACCTTCAGCCCTTAATGTTAAATGACGAGAATAGTTTTCAACACCAGAACATGTTCCAATTTCACGTAACATCTCTAAATCATATCTAGTTCTTGATAAGATTCTTTCTGCCTCTAAAGGTTTTCCTTCACTATTAAATTTGTCAACTTGTAATTTTAATTCTTCTTCAATTCTGCCTATTGCTACATCTAATTTTTCTTTATTTGTTACAAAATGTGTAGCTGAAAATATATTAATAAATGGAACACTTTCAAGTGATTGACCTGTTATTAAATCAAATGTTTTAATCGATTCTATCTCATCATCAAATAGTTCTATTCTAATACCATTCTTATCATTAGATATTGGAACAATTTCTAAAATATCTCCTCTTAATCTAAATGTACCTCTTTTAAGTTCATATTCATTTCTTTCATATTGCATAAAAACTAAACGTTCAAGTAATTTAGGAAGTTCTATTATATCACCACATCTTAGACATAACATCGAATCTTTATAATCATCAGGATCTCCAATACCATATATACAAGATACAGACGCAACTATAATTACATCTTTAAAATCAATTAATGATGCAGTAGCTTTATGACGCATTTGATCTATTTCATCATTTATTTTAGCATCTTTTTCAATAAATGTATCTGATGAAACAACGTAAGCTTCAGGTTGATAATAGTCATAATAAGATATAAAATATTCTACATGATTATTAGGAAAAAAAGATTTAATTTCATTATAAAGTTGACCAGCAAGAGTTTTATTATGCGCAAGTACAAGAGTTGGTTTGCCTACTCGTTCTATTACATTACAAATAGTAAAAGTCTTACCTGTACCAGTTGCGCCTAAAAGGATTTGCTCATTAATTCCTTTTTTAAAATTATCTTCAATTTGATTAATTGCATTTGGTTGATCTCCAAACGGTTTGAATTTACTTTCTAATTTAAACATATTATCAACGACCTTGAATTTATTATACCAAAACTTGAAAAAAATATAAATAATAAGACTTAATTTGTATAATAATATTTTATCACTTAAAAATAATAATAGGTGATTTAATGTTATTAAATGATTTTTTTCCTAATTTAGATAAGAAAATTTATTTTAAATCTATTAAAGATGATTCAAGAAATGTCAAGAAAAAAGATTTATTTATATGTATTAAAGGATACTCTACAGATGGTAATTTATATATTTCAGATGCGATTGAAAATGGTGCTTGTTTTATAATATCTGAAAGACAAATTAAAAACTTTCCTTCTTTAATGGTTAATGATTCTTTAAGTATTTTAAATTCTATGCTAAGTTTTTATTATCAAAATCATAATAAACTTAATAAAGTAGCTATTACAGGTACTGATGGTAAAACTACAACTTCTACTTTAATTTATAAAATACTTAATAATATATGTAATCCGATTTTAATTTCATCTAATGGTATTTATTATAAAAAAAATAGATATAAAACATCTAATACTACTCCTTCTAACTGTATATTATATGAAACACTTGAATATGCATATTATACAAAGTCTAAGTATGCAATAATAGAAATGTCTAGTGAAGGTATTTTAAATAATAGAGGAATGTTTCTAGAATTTAATGGTTTAATTATTACTAATATAACTCATGAACATTTAAATACTCATAAAAATATGAAAAATTATATTGATACTAAACTTAAGCTTTTAAATAACGTAAAAAAAGATGGTGTTATAGTTTTAAATAGTGATATGAAATACTATAAATATATTAGAAAACATATTAATCATAAAATTATTACATATGGTATAAATAGTGGTGACTATAGAGCGTTAAATATTCATTTAAGTTTTACTAAAACCATATTTGATCTATATTATAAGAATTATTTTATTGGTCAAATAGAGTCTTCTCTATTTGGAGAATATAATATTTATAATGTTTTAGCTTCAATAAGTTATTTATATGAAATAGGTATTCCATTTAATAAAATTAGACAAACATTTAAAGAATATATTCATATTGAAGGTAGATTTGAATATTTATATTATAAAAATAGACATTTTATAATTGATTATGCACATACACCAAATGGTATAAAATCAACTTTAGAATCTATAAAAAAAGTAAGTAATAATAATATCTATTCAATACTTGGATGTATGGGTGGAAAAGATAAAACAAAAAGACCTTTAATGGGTCTTTATGCTAGCAAGTATAGTAAAGAAGTTATTTTTACAAGTGAAGATCCAAAAAATGAATCAATATTTAACATAATTAATAATTTATCTAAAAAAGTAAAAGATAATTATTATATAACATTATTTAGAGACGATGCTATAAAATTGGGAATTAGTTTACTTAATGATAATGATATTTTAATTATATTTGGAAAAGGTTTAGAAAGAGGTGAAAAATATTATAGTTATGAATTTAAAAGGTCTGATAAAGATATCTTAGATAATTTATTAAAGTCCTAAAGCTTCTTTTGCAAGTAAATCTACTAAATCATTATATCTATTATTAGTATGACTTTTAACCTTATGAAAATTAACTTTAATTTTTGTTTTAGCCTTTTTTGCAAATTCTTGATATATTAAAGGAAGTTCTTTTGAAGCTTTATAAGCACCTGTATAAAATTCTTCAATTCCTCTATAATCATAATATAAATCTAATTCTTTTATCCCTTGTTTAATTGCATAGTTAATTATAAACGCAGCTCCCCTAATTTCACCAGAAACATTACGAGATTTTGAGTATTCGTCTGGACCAAATTTTCTTTTAAATTTATACATTTGACCTTCATAATAAAGAATTGCACCAAAAGAATATTCTTGTGTTTTAACATTATAAGAACCATCTACATATGCAAAAGTATTACATGGCAAAGCTTCTTCCTTATCATTTAAGTAGTTAATAGCATCTTCATATGATGAAAATGATTTATATAAAGCACCCTTATAACCATTTACTGATAGCTTACATTCTTCCCATGTTTCAAATATACCTCTTTTATTTCCTTCTTTAACTGCATAATATTTTTTCAATCTAATCACCTTAAATATTTAATTAAAAGTTTAACGATTAATGTTAAACTTTTAATATCCATTATATTTCTATTTCTTCAATTTTAGTTTGATGTTTCATATTATCATCATAATTAATACCACATAGTATTACTTTACCATGATAATTATCAAGTAATGATATATATTCTTTATTTTTAATTTGATCTATTGCTAGACTTGCATTTTTATTATATTTAAGTTCTACAATAATTGCGGGATCATTATATTTTGGAATGTATATAATATCTGCTCTACCTTTAGTATTTGAAGGTTGATTTCTTTTTTCATGAGTAGATCTTAATGTACTAAAAGAAAGAATTGTAAGTAATTCTAATACTTGTTCATTATTTTTATTTAATGAATTAGCATATAAATTATGATTTTTATCTAGTATCTTGCTTATAGTTTCTTCATCATGATTATATAAAGCATTTACAGCTTCTTCTGAATCATTAATTGGTTCATATAAATCATACCATTTTAATTTCTTTAATGCATTTATAAGTTGACTTCTTATTTCATAATTAGGTATATAACAACTAACATCTTTTGTACGATCAGAGCCATATTCAAATGTTAGATATCCTAAATGTATAAGTAATATTAAACAATCTGATTTAGAATGGATTTCTCGTATATCATTATCAAAGTCTTTAATAGTAGTTTTAATTTTAATATCTGCTAACATTTTTGTTAACTCTTCTTTTAAATCTTTATCTTCGTAAGATAAATATTTAATAACAGGCTCTATTGATGATGTAGAAGTCCAATAATCATCATATTCTCTTTCTTCAATAGCTTCAACAACAGATTTTGGATTATATATTTCTATTCCATTTAAATTATATCCATCATACCATTGTTTCATTTTATTATAATCCATGTTATATTTATTACATAAAGATTTTACATCGTCTTTAGTAAAACCAAAAAATTCAGATAATGATTTTGATCTTAACATTGTATATTCTTTAAAACAATTCAAGCCAGATTGTCCATTATATCTTTTCAATGGAAGGATTCCTGTCATGTAAACTAAATCTATACAAGAGGATGTATCTGATGATTTAAATAAAGTTGTTAATAACTCCATATATTTAAATTTTAGATTTTCATCATTTGATTCTCTAAGAACAACATCCCATTCATCAATTAAGAAAATAAACGTATCTTTCGTTACGTCATTTACTTTTCTTATAGCTTTGGAAATTTTATCCTCTTCATTTGTAAGAATATTAGAGAAACATTCATCAATATCTTTAATAACAATTTGATTAAGTTTTTTTACGAAATCACTTTTATCATCTAACTCATTATAAAAAGATGCCATATCTATCCATATAACATTATGTTGATTTAAATGTGATTCAAAAGAAGGATCTTTTGATATTTTTAAGTTGTTAAATAAATATGCAGAATCACAGCCCTTTGAATAATAGGCATTTAGCATTGAAAGAGCCATAGTTTTACCAAAACGACGTGGTCGAGTTACGCACATATACGACTCTTCTGAATTTATACGTTTATTACATTCTTTTATTAATAATGATTTGTCAATGAAAATTTCGTTATTCATATATCTTATAAATTTTTCATTTCCTTGATTTAAATAATAACTCATGGTATCACCTGCTTTTAAATATTGTTTTACTTCACTATTAGTATAGCATAAAAATTTGTAATATGCTATGTTGAAAAAGAATATTAAAAATGACTACAAAACCTTGTAATCATTTCCTATTAATTATTATCTATGACCACCAGGGCCATGACCTCCACCACGAGGACCTCCAATATGGCCTCCACCCATTGGACCACGTGGACCTCCCATATGGCCGCCACCCATTGGACCACGAGGACCAGGCATAGGTCTCATACCCATAGGTCTCATATGCATTCTATGATGTGGAATTCCTATCATACTCATAGGGAAAGGACGTCTACAAAATCTATCATAATAATACATTCCATTCATATAATAAAGTTGTTGAGTCAAACCAGAAAGTAAACCAACAGTTACTAATGTACCAAGAACATTACCTGCAGTTGAACCAGATGAAGCTGCATTATTACAATTTGTAGAACCACCATTTACATTACATCCACAATTTGAGCAGAAATTCCCATTTACTTGAGAACCACAATTAGGACAAAACATATAAACCACCTCTTCTTTAATATAATTATATAATTAAATGAAAAAATAGTAAATAATTTTTCGTGAAATACATAATTTTACATAATTTAAAAATCTATTCTAATTCTAAAGAACCAGTAGATAATCTATAATATAAACCTTTTTCCTTAATTAATGATTCATGTTCACCACGTTCTATAATTACACCATCTTCAAGAACCATTATAGCATTTGAATTTTTAACAGTTGACAATCTGTGTGCAATCACAAATACTGTTTTATTTTCCATTAAACTATCCATACCCATCTCAACTAAAGCTTCAGTTCTAGTATCTACAACAGATGTGGCTTCATCTAAAATTAAAATTGGTCTTTTTGAAAGTGCAGCCCTCGCAATTGAAATAAGTTGACGTTGACCTGATGATAAATTAGCACCATCAGAATAGATCATTGTATCATATCCTTGTGGCAATCTTTCAATAAAACTATGTGCATTGGCAAGTTTTGATGCTGCAATAACTTCTTCTTTAGTCGCATCTTGATTGGCATATTTTATATTATCTAAGATAGTATCTGTAAATAAATGAGTATCTTGAAGTACTACTGCAAGTGATGATCTTAAATCATCTTTTTTAATACGTTTTATATCAATGCCATCAATTGTAATTAAACCACTTTTAATTTCATAAAATCTATTTATTAAGTTTGTAATAGTTGTCTTACCTGCACCAGTAGGTCCAACAAATGCGATTTTTTGACCAGGTTTAGCATATAGTGACATATTTTTTAATATAGACTTACCTTTAATATAAGAAAAATCTACATTATGAAATCTTACATCACCTTCAAGCAACGTTAAATTTTCATTATCCTTAAAATAATACTTATCATCTAATTTAATAAGGCTAACATTTCCATTATCTTCTTCTTTTTCTTCATCCATTAATGAAAATATTCTTTCAGCACCTGCAAGACCATTAAGTAAAACATTAGCTTGATTTGTAAATCTATTTATAGGCATTGTACCTTGACGAACAAATACTAAAAATGCCGATACACTGCCAAGAGTTATAGAAACTCCTGGAATATAACCAAGTGCGATAATTCCAGATAATATAGCTACCACTGCATAATTTATATAACCTATAGATACAACCATCGGAATTAATGAAAATGAATATTTAAGTGCCTCTTGATTAGCATTCTTAAGTTCTTCACATTTTAATTTAAACTCTTCTAAATTATCTTCTTCATGATTAAACACTTTAACAACACGAGCACCCGAAATCATTTCTTCTACATAACCATTTACATTTGCCATATACTTACTAGATTTAGAAAAAGCTCTTTTACTTCTTTTAGATGCGTAAACAATATAAATAAACATAATAATATAAAATAAAAGACAAAATAAAGATAAAAACCAATTAAGTATAAAAATAATTACTAACAAACCAACTACTTGAATAAAATTAGAAATTAAAATCGCAAATGCGTTATTTAACGCATCAGATATTGAATCAATATCATTAACATACAAAGACATAATCTCACCATGAGTTTTAGTATCAAAATATGTCATTGGAAGACGTTGCATATTTATAAACATATCACGTCTCATTTCATAAATTACTTTTTGAGCAAGACGAGCCATTATTTGAGTATATCCTAAAGTAGAAAAGACTCCAAGTAAATAAATTAAACACTCTATAGATATAACTTGATATAAATATTTAAACTTTTCACCAGTTGTATAATCATCAATAATAATTTTATACATATATGTACCTAAAAGATTAGCTGAAGATGATATTATAACAAGTATACCAACCAAAAGTAATAATAACTTGTGATTACCTAAATAAGATAAAAATCTTTTTAAAGTACCTTTTAAATTTTGAGGTCTTTTTCTAGCATGCATTATTGCCATTTGAATCACCTCCAAGTTGAGTATCACATAATTCTTTATAAATTAAAGAACTATTATATAAATCATTATGTCTACCAAAAGAATCTATAGTACCATCATTTAAAATAATAATATTATCACATTCTTTAACAGCTCTTACTCTTTGTCCAATTATA
>CAZGBY010000008.1:0-36445 GCA_964524125.1 uncultured Clostridium sp. | reverse complement strand
ACTGGGGAATCTTAAATGCACAAAATTGGGGAATTTTATATTGACATTTATAATTATAAAATGAGTTAGTTTTAGCTAACCATTTTTTGTCATTTATTTTGTTTTTTTCTATTGTAAAAGAAAGCGTTTTCATTTATAATTAAATATGGAATAGAACACGTTAAAATTTTAAAGAAAGAAGGATTTTTAAATGGAACAATTAGAAAAAAAGTATACTCCTTTATTAGTAATAGAGGAAGCGTCTCGTTGCTTACTATGTCATGATGCACCTTGTTCTAAGGCTTGTCCTGCAAAAACTGACCCAGCTCGTTTTATAAGAGCAGTTAGATTTAGAAACTTTAAAGGAGCTGCAGAAGTAGTAAGAGAAAATAATGCTCTAGGTGCAATATGTGCTAAAGTATGTCCTACTGAAAAATTATGCCAAAGTGCTTGCTCAAGATGTGGTATTGATAAACCTATTGAAATAGGTAAAATTCAAGAATACATTACTGACTTTGAAGCTTCAACAAAAATGGAAATTTTGAAAGTTACAGGGTCTAGAACAGGTAAAATCGCAATTGTAGGTTCTGGTCCTGCTGGACTTCAAGCTGCTACATCACTTCGTATTTTAGGTTATGATGTTGATGTATATGAGTCACGTGCAAAACTTGGTGGATGGCTAGAATATGGTATTCCTAAGTATCGATTACCTCAAGATGTACTAGATACTGAAATTAATCGTATTAAGAAATTAGGTGTTAATTTCATCTTAAATCACAATGTTGATGAAAAAGAATTTACACATCTTCAAAAAGAATATAATGCAGTATTATTAGCGACTGGTATGAACTTAGGTAGAAATTTACCTATGTTTGAAGGAAATGATAAAGTAGAACTTGCAGTTGATTTCCTAGCATGTGAAAATAAGAAAATTGATAAAGATGGTACTCATTTAATTATTGGTGGTGGAGACGTTGCGATGGACGTTGCGACTACTTTAAAATTAAATGGTGCTAAGAATGTACTTTGTGTTGCAAGAGAAACGAAAGAAGAATTCTTAGCTTCAAAACGTGAACTTGAACATGCTCAAAACTTAGGAGTATCTATTTTAGATGGATATACACCTTCTAAAGTTGATGGTGGTAATGTTGAATTTTCTCATATGAAAGTTAGCTCTAATTTATTAATTAAGGCTGACCATATTTATATGGCTGTTGGTCAAAAGACTAGTATTGATCAATTTAACTTAAAATCAGAAAAAGGTAGTATCCTAACTGATAATTATATGACATCACAAAAAGGTGTATTTGCTTGTGGTGATGTTATTAATGGTGATAAACTTGTAGTTTATGCTGTAAAACAAGGTAAAGAAGCGGCCCAAGCTATCGATGAATATTTAAATGGAGGTAAGAAAAATGCTTAAAAGAGATTTATCAATAACATTTTGTGGAGTAAAATTCCCTAATCCATTTTGCCTTTCATCATCACCTGTAGGTAATTGTTATGAAATGTGTGCTAAAGCTTATGATGTAGGTTTTGGTGGAGTAGTATTTAAAACAATAGGATTCTTTATCGCTGATGAAGTATCTCCTCGTTTTGATATTTTAAGAAAAGAAGGTACTCCATGGATTGGTTTTAAAAACATGGAACAAATCGCAGAACATCCTCTTGAAGAAAACCTAGAAGCTTTAAGAAGATTAAAACATGATTATCCAGATAAAGTATTAATTGCATCTATCATGGGTTCTAATGAACAAGAATGGGAAGATTTAGCTCGTCTTGTTGAAGAAGCAGGAGCTGATATGATTGAATGTAACTTCTCATGTCCTCAAATGACATCTCATGCGATGGGATCTGATGTTGGTCAATCTAAAGAATTAGTTCATAAATATTGTAAAGCAGTTAAACGTGGTTCTAAATTACCTATGCTTGCAAAAATGACTCCTAATATTGGTAATATGAACGAAGTTGCTAAGGCTGCACTTGATGGTGGAGCTGATGGTATTGCGGCTATAAATACTGTTAAATCAGTATGTAATGTAAATCTTGATAAGAATGTAGGTATGCCTATTGTAAATGGTAAATCTTCAGTATCAGGATATTCAGGTAAAGCTGTAAAACCAATTGCTTTAAGATTTATTCAACTAATGTATACTGCACCAGAACTTAAAGGTGTTGAAATTTCTGGTATGGGTGGTATTGAAACTTGGGAAGATGCAGCAGAATTCATTTTACTAGGTTCTAAGACACTTCAAATGACTACATCTATCATGCAATATGGTTATAGAGTAGTAGAAGATTTAATTTCAGGTCTTTCTCATTACTTAGAAGATAAAGGATATAATTCTTTAGAGGAAATGGTAGGTAAGGCTGCAGATAATATAATTCCAGCTGAAGATCTAGACCGTTCTTATATTGTTTATCCTAAGATTAATGAGGATAAATGTGTAAAATGTGGAAGATGTTATATTTCTTGTTATGATGGCGGACACCAAGCTATTGTATTTGATGAAAATGAAAGAAAGGTTTCTGTAAATGAACAAAGATGTGTAGGATGTCACCTTTGTGCAAGAGTTTGTCCTGTTGGAGCTATTGATTTTGGTAGAATTGAATTTAAAAAAGATAGAAAGCCACACAATATAAAATTATAAAAAAAAGACTTACATTTAATTTTTTAAAATGTTATAATGTCTTTTGTAAAACGTGTAACGGTAAATGTGTAAATCCAGTTTTGGGTTTACACATTTTTTTGTTGCTTAAAGAAAGAAGGTATATAATATATGGAAAATATAAATGAAAATAAAATGGGTATTTTACCTATTAAAAGATTATTGTGGAATATGGGACTTCCAATGATATTTTCAATGATTTTACAAGCTTTATATAATGTAGTAGATAGTATTTTTGTAGCTAATATGGGTCCTAAAGGAGAAATAGCTAATCAAGCTTTAACTTATGCATTTCCTATTCAAATATTAATTATAGGTATCGGTGTTGGTACTGGAGTAGGAATTAATGCTTTATTAAGTAAAAAACTTGGAGAAAATGATAAAAAATCAGTTAATAAAATAGCTGGTAATGGTATTTTCTTATTAATAGTAATATATTTAATATTTCTACTATTTGGTTTATTTTGTTCAGAGTGGTTTATTTCATTATTTACTAATGATACTGAAATAAAAGAAATGGCAAGTTCTTATTTAAAAATATGTTCATGTTTATCTATAGGTTCAATAGGTTTTGCAATATATGAAAGATTCTTACAAGCAACCGGTAAAACAATGTATTCAACTATAGCACAAATATCAGGTGCAGCTGTAAATATTATATTAGATTATGTTTTTATATTCCCTTGTAATATGTCAGTAAAAGGTGCAGCATACGCAACTATTATAGGTCAAATCACATCTTTAGTAATCGCAATGGTATTTCATTATCTTAAAAATAAAGAAATTAGTGAAAAAATATCTGATATTAAACCAGATAAGAATATTATAAAAGGTGTTTATAAAATAGGTCTTTCGGCCGCAATTATGCAATGTTTACTTGCAGTAATGATGGCAGGTATGAATAAAATACTTTCATCATCTAGCTATGATTCAGATACACTTGTAGGTTCATTTGGTATATATTATAAAATTCAACAAGTAGCTTTGTTTTCTTGTTTCGGACTTTCTAATACTATAATAACTATATTATCTTATAATTATGGTATGAATAATATTAAAAGATCTAAAGATTGTATTAAATATGGTATTATAGATTCTTTAATTGTAACGGCAATTATAACAATATTATTTGAAGCTTTAGCTTATCCTTTAGCTTATTTATTTTCACTATCTGGTCAAACCTCAGAAGAATTAATTAAAACTTGTCAATATGCAATAAGAATAGGTGCTATAGGATACATTTTTATGGGAATTTCAGTCGCGATTCAAGGTGTACTTCAAGCATTTAGGTATTCAACTTTACCACTTGTAACTGCACTTTTGAGATTAATTATATTTGTATTTCCTCTTGCAATATTATTCTGTCTATCTAGTAATGCACTTCATTTAGTTTGGTTTGCATTTCCAATTGCTGAAGTACTTACGTCTATAATTTCAGTAGTAATATTAAAATTAGTCTACAAAGAAAAAATTTTAAAAAAAGAATTAGAAAAAATAAACTAAAAATGTTAAAATTAAAATAGAAAAATCAAGTTCAATCATATGATTTTCATATATTAACTGCATTCTTTCTAGTAAAGGAGGCATATAATGAAAAGAGTACAATCAGCTTGCTTATATCAAACTTTAAATTTCATTTTAGATCCGAATGTACCTAAAGAAGATGCGATTAAAAAAGTATCTTATGAATTAGAACAATATAAAAATAATATTGGTACAAATATTCAAATTCTAAATGAAATTAAAAATTCTAATGGAAGTGTAACCCTTGAAGTTAGAAAAAAAGTTAGTGGCTATTCTATCGGAAATTATTTTAATTAATTAAATATGTTTAAAAATTGTTTTAAATCTCTCTTTATGGGAGATTTTTACTTTATATTTTTAGTGATTTGATGTATAATTAGAACAAATATGAAAGGAGGAATTAATTTGTATAATTCATTTATAAAAAAATGTATATTTTCAGTTGCTTTATTATTAAGTATATTCTCTTTTGATATTTTACTTTGTGAAAAAATATATGGTCAATTTTATTATAATATTCCAATTTTACAAATTACTTTTTATTTATTTGTAATTTCATTTGTATTTATTTTTAAATCTAACTTATATTCTTTTATATATTCTTGTGTATTTACTTTCATATATTCGTTATTAATATTTGCAAATATTCTTATGCATATTTCAAGCAATGATATATTTTCAGTTAAATATTTTTCAATGATTTTTACAGCCTTTGAAGTCGCTGGTTCATCTTATATTCCATGGTCTTTAATTGGAATATATTTGTTATATTATATTATAATATTTTGTACATATTTTATCATATATAAATTTGTAAATATTAAGAATAACTCAAGTGAATGTTCTTTATATTATATTCCTCAAATTATAAGTGTTTTTCTTATTATACTTGGCTTGTTTTTTAATTTGGTCTCTATTTCTACAGTTGAAAAGAAATATTCAAATTATAATCTTTACGATGATATGACTGGTTTAGAAATAATTTCATTTAAATCAAATACTAGTAAAAAAGATTCCTTAAAATCATTTGGATTGTTTTCATATTTTTTTGGTGAATTATCTCATAATGATTTATCTAGTTTAAAAAAAGATGATGAACCACCTTATCCAAATATATCAGATAATATTACTGAAGAACCTATTGTTAATGATAATGAATATAATTTGGAAAATTATAATGTCATTACTATTATAATAGAAACTGGAGCTTATTTTTTACTTGATGAATATTTAACCCCAAATTTATATAGTTTGATTAATGATGGAATTAATTTTACTAATTGTTATTCTAAAAATAAAACAAATGTATCTGAATTTATTGGAATTACTGGTAGTGGTGCTGACATGAGTTTGGTACAAAAAGGAACTTTGAAAAATAAATATTCAATAGTTTCTTTACTTAATGAAAAGGGTTACTATACACAGTATTTTCACGATAATACACAAACTTTCTATAATAGAGATAAAGAGATGGAAAATTTAGAATTTCAAAGAAGTTATTTTGCGGATGAAGTTAATCCAGAAGTTATTGAATATAATAAAAAATGGAATGGATCTTATGCTTTAGATTCTGAATTTGTTGATTTGGTATATGATAAAATGATACCAAATACAGATAAACCTTTTTATACTTATTTTACTACATTTTCAACTCATGGACCATATTCAAGAGGTGGAATTAATTATAAAAAATTTCAAGATTTAGGTTATTATAAAAAATTGTATGAAGCACAAAATGATGGCATTTGGGAAAATATATGTAAAAATGAGGAAGAATAAATAAGGCTTCAAATAGAGTATTTAACATGTGCTATGATGGATTTTGATAGTGCACTTGGTAAAATTATTTCATATTTAAAAGAAATTGGAAAATATGATAATACTATTTTTATGGTTTATGGTGATCATGATGCTTATTATAAAAGCAATGGTAAAGATGCTATAGGTAATTATGTTTATAAATCTGATGAAGTATATTATCCTAATAAATATCAGACCATTATGGTATTATCTAATCCTAATTTACATGCTTATTATGAAAGTAAATATCTAAAAACAAGTTATGATTACTTTGTAAGCCCTTATATAATAGTCCCTACTTTACTTGATATATTAGGAATTGATTATGATGAAAATAATTATTTAGGAACTTCTATTTTTAAAACTAACAGTAATTATGATAATATTTTCTATTCTCATGAATTAGGATTTTATATGACTGATAAAATTATATCATCATCCTATGAAAGTATTGAATATAACTTATTAGACCAAAATCAAACTGATATTTATTTGGAATATTTACAACGTGTAATTAAAAAAATATATGATTTCGATACCAAATACAAAAATGGTGGATTTATTTAGGTGAACTTATGGATGGATTTTTAAATATTTATAAAGAAAAAGGTTATACATCATTTGATGTATGTAATAAAATAAAACATAAATTTGAAGAACCTAAAGTTGGTCATACGGGTACTTTAGATCCTAACGCAACAGGTGTAATGCAACTAGCTCTTGGTAAGGCTACTAAATTATTACCACTTCTTGAAGATCATATAAAAGTATATGAACCTACAATTCATTTTGGTATATTAACTGATTCTTTAGACCCTGATGGTAAAATTGTTCAAGAAGAAGATGTCCCATATTTTAATATGGATGATGTAAATAATGCACTTAAAGAATTATTAAAACAAGAAGAACAAATACCACCTATTTATAGTGCTATAAAAGTTAATGGTAAGAAATTATATGAATATGCAAGAGAAAATAAAGAAGTAGAAATTAAACCTAGAAAAGTTAAAATTTATGAATTATATTCTATATCAGACCTTTATTATGAAGATGGATATTTGACTTTAAAATTACATATGAAGGTTTCTCGTGGCTTTTATGTTAGATCTTTAGTAAGAGATTTAGCGCAAAAACTTAATACAATAGCTATTATGTCTGATTTAGTTAGAATTCAAACTGGTGATTTTAAATTAGAAGATTCAATAAAAATTGAAGATGTAAAAGAAACTAATTTAATTAAAGTAGAAGATGTATTTTCATCTTATCCTAGATTTGATGCTAAAGAATATTTAGTTAAATTAATTAAAAATGGAGTTATGCTTGATGAACGTCAAATGACTTGTAAGTCACCATTTACAGTTTATTATAATAATAAATTAATTGCAATTTATGAACCTGTTGGTAATAATAAATATAAGAAAGTTCAATATTTTGGTGATTAAATATGAATATTATATATGTAGATGATTTAAGTAAAGTATATTTAAATAAAAAATCTAATGCTTGTATAGGAAATTTTGACTGTCTTCATTTGGGTCATCAAAAACTAATTGATAAGCTAAATGAACTTTATGAAGAAAGAACTTTAATTACATTTACACCACATCCTATTAAAGCTTTAATTGATAAAGATTATAATACTTTACTTACAGATAAAGATAAAATTAATTTACTGAATAATAAAATTGATAATTTGGTATTTATATATTTTAATGAAGAAATTTCTAAAATATCATATGTAGATTTCATGAAATTTCTACATATTAATAATATTATAGGGATTGTTTGTGGAAATGATTTTCATTTTGGATATAAAGCACAAGGAAGTAAAGATGATTTAAAAGATAATTTTAACACATATATAGTAGATGATTTTAAAATAGATAATATTTTATGTAAAACTCAAAATATCAAAAACTATTTAATGAATGGAAAAATTGAATTTGCAAATAAATTACTTGGCTATAATTATAAATTAAAAGGAATTGTTGAAAAAGGAAATCAAAAAGGAAGAACTATAGGTTTTCCTACGGCTAATATTTCTTGTGATTATTTCATACCTAAATGTGGTGTATACGCAACTAAAACTATAGTAAATGGAAAAACTTATTTATCTATGACTAATATAGGACATAACCCAACATTTAATTTAAATGATAATATTTGTGTAGAAACAAATATTTTAGATTTTAACGAAAATATATATGACAAAGAAATTGAAGTCGAATTTTATTTATATATTAGAGATGAGGTTAAATTCTCATCAAAAGAAGAACTTATAAAAGAACTTCAAAAAAATCAAGATTTTGTTAGAAAAAACTTGCAATTATAATTAATTATGATAAAATACTAAAGGACGATTTCAATGTTTGTCGATATCCTCGGCGCTTGCATCAGAAATTCGTGACAAAATATTAAATTATATGGAGGAAAGAAACATGGCTTTATCAAAAGAATTAAAAGCACAATTAGTAGAAGAATTCGGAGGTTCTGCTAAGAACACTGGTTCAACTGCTGTACAAATCGCAATCTTAACAAAGGAAATTGAACAATTAAACGTTCACTTAAAGAACAATATTCATGATTTCCACAGTTCTCGTTCTTTATTAATTAAAGTTGGTCAAAGACGTTCTTTAATTAATTATTTAAAGAAGACTAATGCGGCTGAATATGAAGTTGTAGCTAAGAAGTTAGGATTCCGTCACTAATTTTATGAAAAAATAAGGACTTCGGTCCTTTTTTTCGTATGTTTATTATTTTAAATACTTTATTATTGTTAAAAAGTATGTTAAAATTGATTGAATAAGATATTAAGATAATGGTAAAATTAATATTATAAAGGAGATTTAAAATGAGCGAAGTTAAAACATTCGAATTTAATTGGGCAGGCCGTCCTCTTAAAATCGAAATCGGAGAAGTTGCTAAACAAGCAAACGGATCATGTCTAGTAAAATATGGAGATTCAGTTGTACTTTCTGCTGTGTGCTCAAAAGCATCACAAACAACTCAAGATTTCTTTCCACTTATGGTTTTATACCAAGAAAAATTATATGCAGCAGGTAAAATTCCTGGTGGTTTTTTAAGAAGAGAAGGACGTGCTTCTGAACATGAAACATTAACATCACGTTTAATTGACCGTCCTATTAGACCTTTATTTGCAGAAGGGTTTTCTGATGAAGTTCAAGTAATTAATACAGTACTTTCTTCTGACCCAGATTGTTCAACACAAATGGCCGCAATGTTAGGTTCATCTATTGCACTTATGGTATCAGATGTACCATTTGAAGGGCCTATTGCTGGTGTACAAGTTGGTTTAGTTGATGGAGAATATGTAATTAATCCTACACCTGAACAACTTGAACGTACTAAAATTACTTTAACAGTTGCTGGTACAAAAGACGCTATTAATATGGTTGAAGCTGGTGCAGATGAAGTTTCAGAAGATGAAATGCATAAAGCATTAATTGTAGGTCATAAAGCAATTATTGAACTTTGTAATTTCCAACTTGAAATTCAAGCTGCTTGTGGTAAAGAAAAAGTTAAACCTTTATTATTCCAAACTGATGAAGAAATTGATAAACAAGTTAGAAGCTTTGCAGAAGCTGATTTAGTTAAGGCTATTCAAATTGAAGATAAACTTCAAAGATATGAAGCTATTGATGCTGTAAATGAAAATACAATCGAACATTTTTCACAAAAAGTATTTACTAAGAATTTAGGAGATATTGTTGTTGAAGATACTGATGCTAAAAAAGAATATTTAGCTCAAGTTACTCATACTTTAGATAATATTTTATATACAGAAGTAAGAAGACTAATTGCTGTAGATAAGATTCGTCCTGATGGAAGAAAAAACGATGAAATAAGACCACTTTCAAGCCGTACTGATGTTCTTCCTCGTGCTCATGGTTCAGCATTATTTACTCGTGGACAAACTCAATCTTTAGGTGTAACTACATTAGGTGCGCTTAATGAAAATCAAATTATTGATGGTCTTGGTGTTGAAGATACTAAGAGATTTATGTTCCATTATAATTTCCCTCAATATTCAGTAGGTGAAACAGGTCGTTATGGCGCTCCTGGTCGTCGTGAAATTGGTCATGGTGCACTTGCAGAAAGAGCACTTTCTTATGTAATTCCATCTGAAGATGAATTCCCATATACAATTCGTGTTGTATCTGAAATTTTAGAATCTAATGGTTCATCTTCACAAGCATCTATTTGTTCAGGTACTATGTCATTAATGGCTGCTGGTGTACCTATTAAGGCTCCTGTAGCTGGTATTGCAATGGGACTTATTACTTATAATGATGATTATACAATTTTAACAGATATTCAAGGTCTTGAAGATCATCTAGGAGATATGGACTTTAAGGTTGCTGGTACTAAAAAAGGTATTACTGCACTTCAAATGGATATTAAAATTAGAGGTATTACTTATGATATTTTAGCTGAAGCTTTAGCTCAAGCTAAAAAAGGTCGTTTTGAAATTCTAGATCATATGGAACAAACTATTAAAGAAGTTCGTCCTGAAATTTCTAAGTATGCTCCTAAGGTTATGATGATTCGTATTAATCCAGATAAGATTAAAGATGTAATAGGATCTGGTGGTAAAGTTATTAACCAAATCATTGAAGATAATAATGGTGTTAAGATTGATATTGAACAAGATGGTAGAGTATATGTAATGCATCAAGAAATTAAATATGTTGACTTGGCATTAAAACAAATTGAAACTTTAGTTAAAGAAGTTGAATTAAATCAAATTTATACTGGTACAGTTAAACGTATTGAAGCTTATGGCGCATTTGTTGAATTATGGCCTGGTTGTGAAGGACTTTGTCATATTTCAAAACTTTCAAAAGAAAGAGTAGAAAAATGTGAACAAGTTGTATCTGTAGGTGATTCAATAATTGTTAAATGTATCAAGATTAATGATAAGGGACAAATTGATTTATCAAGAAAAGATGCATTAATTGATGCAGAAAAACGTAATAATAAAAAAGACAAATAATATATTAAATTAGCATATGATACAAAGTCATATGCTTTTTCTTTTCACAATTATTAAAATAAACAAAAAAGAATCTTAGATTTTATTCTAAAATTCTTTAAATTAAATTGGTAATATAATTACTTGTTCAAGTTATCTATTTCATCTATTGATAAGCCTGTATATTTTGAAATGGCACGAATTGCGACTCCATCATCTAACATTTTCTTAGCTACTTCAATAGCTTTCTTGTTTTGACCTTCAGCTTCGGCATCTTCGATTTCATCTTTATGAGCCCTTTCATCTAATAAGATTTTATATGCACGACGTTTTAATGCATCACTTTGGTTCATATCTTCCATCTTAGTATACCAAACCTTTCCAGCTGAAGTTACAAAATCAGATTTATCATTATCATTTTTAATAAATAACTTAGCTAATTCTTGTAACTCAATTATAGAACAAGTTAACATCTTTTGCAAATTAATTATATAAATATAATCATTATTTGCTAAAACCTCACCATATTGGTCTTTAATTGTACATTCTTTAATATAATCAATAAAATTATAATGCTTAGCACAATCTATTGATAGAAACCAAATTCCTATATATGTGATTTTCTTAGATTGATTTCTATTTTGTAATTTTAAAGATTTACCTATATGTAAATCATTTTCCATTCTTAAAGATAAACCTTTATAATATTGGTTTTGCATTTCCATATTAATATGAATTACTTTATCTTCATCTGGAAAATGGATTGTTACAAATAAATCATGTCTTATAGTCATACCACCATCACATATTTCTTCAGTATCTTCATACTCAATCATATCTGGTGTGATATCTTTATGTAACATTGTTTTACAAAATTCAACCATAACAATTTTATCTTTAAAAAATGTTTTAAAGAATGGATCACATGTAAGTGTTAATTTAGTTTGTAAGAATGTTTGTTCATCTAGTTTTGTATCTATCATAGTTTCTCCTTTCTTTCATATTTGATACTAACTACTAATCATATCTATGTATACATACTTAAGCCTCCTCGTATAACGTTGATAAATTAAGGTTAAAATTAATATATTTTTTTACCCTTCACTTATAACATATCCATTTTTTGTCATTTTTTTTAATTTTTTTGTAAATTTCTTCATTTTTTTGTAATTTTCTTATAAAAATTAATATATTAGAAGAAATAAAGTAAGTTTAGGTGATATACTTATCTTGAAATAAAATGATATTAATGATTAATAATAAAATATAAAAAGAATTTAAAGAATAATAAATTTAATACCCGAATTTTTTGAAAATATGTTATACTATATTTTAAAGATTGAATAAATTGGAGATGAAAGCATGTTTAAATATTTAAAAAAATATTGGATTTTTATGATACTTGCCCCACTTTTTATGTGTGGTGAAGTATTAGCTGATTTAATACAACCACAATTAATGTCTAAAATTATTGATGATGGTGTTTTAGGTATAAATAATAATAACATAGGTAATATGAATATAATAATTACTGTTGGTATTCAAATGATTATTACAGTATTTATAGGATGTATATGTGGAATATTATCTGGTGTCTTTGCTAATTTATGTAGCCAAAACTTTGCAAATGACTTAAGATGTGATTGTTTTAAAAGAGTTATGAATTTATCATTTGAACAAACTGATTCATTCTCAACAGGTTCTTTAGTTACAAGAATTACAAATGATATAACTCAAATTCAAAATTTAGTAGGTATGTTAATAAGAGGATATGTAAGAACCATATTATTATTTGTTGGTGGAATAATTTGCATGTTAATGCTTGATATTTCTTTTGGAATAACATTATTATGTGTACTTCCTATAGTTGTTATATGTGTAGTATTCTTTTTACTTAAAGCTAAACCTAAATTTAAAATCTTACAAGTTAAATTAGATAACTTAAATTCTATTATGCAAGAAAATGTTGGTGGCGCAAGAGTTATTAAAGCCTATGTAAAAGAACAAGATGAAGAAAAAAGATTTAATAATGCAAATAAAGAATTAAATGATGAACAATTATATGTACTTAAACTATTTTCATATATGTCACCAATTACTAATTTAATCTTAAACGCTACTATTATTGCAATTATTTATATTGGTAGTATAAATGTTAAAAACAATATTGGAGTTACAACTGGTAATATAATGGCCGCAATTACTTATACATCTCAAATTTTAAATGCAGTGTTAAGAATGGCAAATATGTTTCAAACTATCTCAAGAGCTTTAGCATCAAATCAACGAATTAAAATGGTTTTAAATACTCTACCTATAATCTGTGATGGTGATTTTTCTGGTGATACTAATCAAAAAGGTGCTATAGAATTTAAAAATGTATCATTTGCATATCCTGATAGTCCAAATCAAAATGTACTTAATAATATTAATTTAAAAATTAATAGCGGACAAACTATTGGCATTTTAGGATCAACAGGTTGTGGTAAATCATCGCTTGTAAATTTAATTCCTAGGTTTTATGATGTAACAGAAGGCGAAGTATTAGTTGATGGTATAAACGTTAAAAAATATAAAGTTAAAGAGTTAAGAGATAAAGTATCAATTGCACTTCAAAAAAGCGAATTATTTTCAAAAACTATTTTTGAAAACATTGCCTGGTCAAATAAAAACGCTACACTTGAAGATGTAAAATTTGTATCAAATGTTGCTCAAGCATCTAGTTTTATAGAAGAAAAACCAGATGGTTATTTTGAAATGGTAGCTGAAAGAGGTATGAGTTTATCTGGTGGTCAGAAACAAAGAATATCTATTGCAAGATGTATTTTAAAAAATAGTGAAATATTAATATTTGATGATTCAACAAGTGCACTTGATTTAAAAACAGAAAGTAATTTATATAAAGAATTAAATAAAAACTATAAAAATACTACTAAGATTATTATTGCTCAAAGAATATCATCTGTTAAAGAATCTGATAAAATTGTAGTATTAGATAATGGTACAATATCTTCAATTGGTACTCATGATGAACTTCTTAAAACTAGTGAAATATATAAAGAAATATATAATTCACAATTAAAAGGAGGTACTATAAATGAGTAATTTAGATATTAATGAATTAATTAAACAATTAGAAAATGAATTTAATAAGAATGGTAAATTATCTAAAAAATCTTTACTTAAAGTTAGTAAATTAAGAGAAAATAATGACTTAGACGAATATTTATTACTAAGACTTGCAAGAATTTCAAATGTACAAGATATTAAAAAGATAAGTCAAAATAATAAACCTATGAGTGTTAATTTTACAGGTAAAGGAGGACCTGGTAGAAATTTTTCATCTGAAAAAGCTAAAAATACTAAAGGTACTTTATCTAAATTAATTAAATATTTTAAAGATGAAAAATATTTAATAATAGGTTTACTAATAAGTATTGTTATAATGGTAGTATGTCAAGTTATAACTCCATATTTACAAAGTGATGCAATAGATTCCATTAAAGATAATAATTTTTCTTCATTACCTAAAATCTTATTTATAATGTTAGCTTTATATATTATTTTATCTATATATAGTTTGATTCAAGGTCTTTTAAGTGCTATTTTATCACAAAGAGTAGTAAAAAGGATGCGTAGTGATTTATTCAATAAAATAATTAATATGCCTATAAAATATTTTGATATGAACTCTCATGGAGATATTATGAGTCGTATGACAAATGATGTTGATAATGTATCAAATACATTATCTACTAGTTTAAGTTCTTTATTTTCAGGTGTTTTAATGATTTTAGGTACTTTAATAATGATGTTTTATACTTATTGGTTACTTGCATTAATTTCTTGTAGTATCGTAATTCTTACTTTAATAGTTACTAAATATTTATCTAAAGGAATGAAAAAATTCTTTTCACGTCGTCAAATATTACTTGGTAGATTAAATGGTATTGTAGAAGAAATGGTAGTTTCTCATAAAACAGTATCAGCATTTTCTAAAGAAGATGATGTGATAAAAGAATTTGAACAAACATCCCTAAATTTAACTAAAACAGGTATTAAAGCAGAAATTCTAGGTGGTTCAATGGGCCCTATTATGAACTGTATTAATAATATTGGTTTTGTTATAATTTCATTATTTGGAGGATACTTTGCTTTTAAAGGTATTATTACAATAGGTGTAATTTCCGCATTTATTGTTTATGCTAAACAATTTTCCCGTCCTATTAATGAAATAGCTAACTTGTATGGTCAAATTCAAACAGCACTAGCATCTGCAGAACGTGTATTTATAGTACTTAATGATAAAGAAGAAGATAAATCTGGAAATTATAATTTAGATAATATTAAAGGTTTAATTGATTTTAAAAATGTAAATTTTTCATACATTCCTGGAAAACAAGTATTATATGATTTTAATTTAGATGTAAGATGTGGTCATAAAGTTGCACTTGTAGGTGCAACTGGTTCTGGTAAGACAACAGTTGTAAATCTTCTTATGAGATTTTATGATATTGACAGTGGTGAAATATTAATTGATGGTATAAATATTAAAGATATTAATTCTAATGAATTAAGAAAAAGTATAGGAATAGTATTACAAGATACCGTTTTATTTAAAGATACTATTAAAAATAATTTAAAATATGCTAATTCAAATATTACTGATGAAGAAATGATTAGTGCAGCAAAAGAATGTAATTGTCACCAATTTATTATGCAGATGAAAGATGGATATGATACAGTTTTATCTGAAGGAGGCTCTAACCTCTCACAAGGACAAAGACAACTTTTATCTATATGTAGAGCATTTTTAGCTAATCCTAAGATATTAATACTTGATGAGGCCACATCATCTGTAGATACTAGAACAGAAAAGCATATCCAAGATGCAATGGTACGTTTAATGAAGGATAAAACATCTTTAATTATAGCTCATAGATTATCTACTATCTTAGATGCAGATTTAATTGTAGTAATGGATAGTGGTAGAATAGTTGAGATGGGAAATCACAATGAATTAATTTTAAAAGAAGGAAAATATTGTGAACTTTATAATAAACAATTTGCTGGAGAAGCTATTTAAAATTTAATATTATAAGAGATTATTAATTTATTTTAAAAATAATGTTTAAATAATTAATAATCTTTTTTATTTGATAAAATAGAATTTTATTCTATAATTTATTAATATTATTTATTAAAAAACATAATATTTATTGTAGTTAAATTTTATTTTTGTAAATGATTATAATTGTTAATTTTATTTCGATTTTATAAGTTTGGAAAAAGTAACACAATTTTACATAATTTAACATATTTTATCATGAAAGCGCTTGCATTTTTTTTTTTTTTTCTATATAATTAAACTAGATAAATTTTTTTTATTTGGAATTGAAAGGAATGATAAAAAATGAAAAAGAAAAAAATAATAATAGGATCTATACTTGCGGCTACGACAGTTCTTGGTGTAGCTTCATGTAAAAAGGATAAGAATCCAACTACTACAGTTGATAGTACTACTACACCTGTTGTAGAATCAAGTACTAAAACTCCGACACCTACACCTAATTATAGTACTTCACCTGTTGAAAGTTCTAAAAATGAAGTGTTGAAATATGGTGTTACTTATAATATTAAAGATCATGGTACTCAACCTGATAATTTAACAGATGTAACTAATCTTCCTAGTGAATTACCTACTTTAACAGATGATGATTATAATTTTGAAGGTTGGTATATTGATGAAGAATATACTACAAAAGCAGAAGCAGGAAGTCTACTTACAGCAGATATTACTTTATATGCTAAATGGTCTTTAAAAGAAGGTCAAAATGATAATCCAGATGAAGGAAATAATGACCAAGGTGGAGACCAAACCCCTGATAATGGTGACCAAGGTGAAGACCAAACCCCAGATAATGGTGACCAAGGCGGAGACCAAACCCCAGATAATGGTGACCAAGGTGAAGACCAAACACCTGATAATGGTGACCAAGGCGAATCTGGAGACGCTGGTGAAGATAATACTGTTAAATTTGGTATTATATATAATAATAATGGTTTAGGAGTTAAGCCAGAAGATGTTAGTGAAGTAAGTGCAATTACAGCAGAGCATTTAACTGGTCTTACTGAAAAATATTGTACATTTATTAATTGGTATTTAGATGCTGAACTTACTATAGCAGCCACTGCTGATTGTGATGTAACTAACTATATCCAAGATGGTAATGTTACTTTATATGCTAAATGGGAAAAATCTGCATATTATGAATTTATCCATCAAGATGGTTTAGTATATGAAAATCATTTTGATAATGCAGATGAAACTATAATTGATTCAAGTGTTGGTACTGCTCAAAAGGGCGAGTGGAGTGGAACTGCATCAAAAGGTTCATTTACAGATGCAAATAAAGTTACGATTTCTAATGGTGGTTTATTATTGACAGATACAGATTCTAGTTTAAATACTTCAGCTACTTTAAAATTTGACCCTATCTATGCAAGCAAGGTAGAAATTATTGCAAGTATTAAGATGTCTAAAGTTTCTGGTAAATGGAATTTGTTAAATATATTAGATGATAGTGGAAATTCTATTTTTGCAATTAGAACAGATGATACTTATAAAAATATAGGATATACAATTACAGGTGATAAAGCTGTTGACACTGGTGTTTCTTATACTGTTAATAGTTCAGTTGATTTAAAAATTACTTTAGATTTAATTAATGGTAAAGCTTCAATTGTTATTAATGATACTAAGACTATAGAAGATATAGCTTTAGATACTTCTAAGATTTTAAATGTAGGTCAAATCAAATTAGTAACTGCAACTGATGCTAGAAATATTGAAATGGATTATTTAGCTATTCGTTCATATGATGAAGATTCAACTACTTTAAAAACAAATTTAAAAACAAAATTAGGAACTAAATATAATTCTTATAAACAAGAAGAATATACAACTAATTATGAAAGTTTAACTAATATTTATAATACTGCAATATCTGCTATAGATTCAGCTACATCAGCAATTGAAGCTGTATCAACTTATAATACAGCAATCGCTGATTTAGCAGCTGTTAAGTCAGATGCTACAATTGTATTAGATGCAGCTAAGGAACAAGCTTTAGCTAATATTGAAACACAATATAATAATATAATTAGTAAATATACAATTATCGTTGATTCAAATAATGAAGATGATACTTATGAAAATAAGACTTCATTAGATGAAGCATTCACAAATGTAAAAGCAAGTATTAATAATGCTAAGTCTGCTGATGAAATTGATACAATTCTTGATGAATTCTCAATTGAAGACATTTTAGATGACGATGATTTATTAGAAATAATTGCAGATGATTTATATGAAACTTTTGAAGAATATTTAGAAGAAAAAGGTCCATTTAATTATAATGAAGAACAAATTTTAGAAATTGCAGATGAATTAGCTGAAAAATTTGAAGAAATCGTTTCAAATGCAGAATTATCTTCAAATGAAAAGAAAGCAAATTTATTTGAAAAACTTACAAGTGCAAAATCAAGTTTAGATTTAGTACTTAATGATACAGCTCAACTTGCTAAGAATAAAGAAGATGCTATATCTGAAATTTCTTCTTATAAGTCAACTGAAATTGAAGGAATTAAAGAATCTCATGAAACAGAATATAATCAAATTATTTCAATTAAAAATGGAGCAGCAGATTCAATTAATGCTTGTACTTCATTTGATGAAGTGACACATAAACTAGCTGAAATAAAAGAAAGCATTGATACATTATATAATGCTGCATCAAAGACAATTGAAGAATTAAGAGAAGATGCTAAAAATAATCTTAAAACTTACAAAGATAATATAATTGCAAATTATAATCAAGAAAATGATGCAACATTAATTACAGCAATAGAAGGAATTTATAATAATACAGATTATTCAAATGCTAAAAATGCAACTGAGATTAATGAAATCACATCAAATGCTAAATCTCAAATTCAACAATTAATTACTGCTGATACTTTGGCTAAGAGAAAAGTTTCTGCTAAAGAAGAAATAAAAAATTTAAGAGATAGTATTAAAGATGAATTATATAGTAATGAATTAAAAAAACAAGTAGATACAAATGCAGCTGAATTATTAAGTAATATTGATTCATATGATAATATTGATGATTTAAATGCTTATGTATCAGATGGAAAAGAAAGCTTACAAAATATTTTAGATGATGCAGATAGTTATGAATTTACTATTACTTATTATATTGGTAGTGAATCATATGGTACTATTGATATAACTTATGGTTCTTATATTGATTTAGAAGATATTCATATTACGGCAATGAATGTTGTTGGTGCTTCATTTGAGAATAATGACTCAACTTCTGAAGTTGAAATTTATGATGATTATAATATTTATTTACAAGTTGAAGATAAGGAAGATATGAATAAATCAATTTTAGCTAATTTTAATGGAATTGAAAATTCAAATAATTTACCTGAAAAAGTATTTGATAATTGTTTATTTGATATGGTTGCAGATAGTGGATGGCAATATACTGTTGACGCTGACAATGGCAAAGCTAAAGATGATGACAAATATGCATTATTTAATAAAAATAGCTTACCAACCAAATCAGATGGTACAAAATATGATTGCGCATGGAGAAGTATAAATGTTTCATCATCAGAAGAAGAATGTTGTGTGGTCACATTTAATATTAAAGATAATCTTCAAAGTTTAAAACTATGGTTTGGATATGCTGATTCTATATATGCAAATAAACGTAAAGGTACTATTATTATCAAAGTGAATAATGAAAATAAAATAACTATAACAGAAAATGAAACTGGAATTTATAATTATGAAAAAGAATTAACAGGTTTACAATCTGGTGATGTTGTTAAAATTATTATGAAGGATTTAAATTCTGGTTCTAGATTATTTATTTTTGATATAGAGGCAACTCTTGCAAATGATACACCAAAATTAGTAAATGTTGCTTATAATGGAGATACTACTAAATATTCATATTTAGATGAAATAGTTCTTCCTGATTCAAGTGATATTGAAAGATTTAATTACTGGTATTATTTAGATGAAAACAATGAGGAAGTAGTTGTAAATGAAGGAACTAAATTAGCTTCAGGTACTAATATTGAATTACAAGCAAAATTACATGATTATAATGTAAAAATTACATATATGAATGGTGAAGAAAAATATCAAGATGAAACTGAGTATGCAGTTTGGGAAGGAAATACATCTATTTCTAAACCTGAAGTAGATCCTACTGATGGAGATAATGAATTCTTAGGATGGTATTTAAAAGATTCTGAAGGAAACTATTATTCTACTAGTTTTGATTTTGAAAATGTAGAAGCTGGTGAATATACATTATATGCTAATTTTGCAGCAGCAAAAGAAGTATCATTTGATTGGAATTTACCAGTTGAAGGTTTAACTATTAGTGATTATACAATTAATGGTACAAAAACTGAAGGTAGTGAAATTAATACACTTACTACTGCTAAGATTACTTTAGATTCAATCCCTTCAAGTGCAACTCTAGAAGGTTATAGATTATTAGGATGGTCATTTGAAAGTGGAGATGTTTATAATCTTATTACTGGTGATGTTGATTTAACTCAATCTGAAACTATTTATGCAAGATGGATTAAAACGTATACAGTAACATTTAATTCTAATGGTGGAAGTAGTGTTGCATCTCAAACTATTGATGAAAATGGTAAAGTTACAGAACCTACAAATCCTGAAAAAACAGGAAATATATTTGGTGGTTGGTATAAAGATGAAAGTTTTACAAATACATTTGATTTTGCAAATGATACAATAACTGGAGATATTACTATTTTTGCTAAATGGGAACAAGCTACTACTGCCAGTGATCAACTTTTATCATCTTCATATGAATCATTTTCAACAAGTAAAGTATTAACAGGAGATGATGCATTAAAGAGTGAAAATGCATATTTTTCAGTTGAGTCAGGAAAAAAAGTTAAATATAAAGATGGTTATCTTCAATGTCAAACTTCTGGAGATTATATGTCTGTTGTTGCAACTAAAGATATGACAATTGAAGTATCACTAGCTTCTGGAAATTCATCTAAATTATATATATCAGGTGGAGGCCAAATTCAAACTGATGATAATTATATTGAATATGATTCTACTGGTTATGATTTAACAACATCAGCAAAAACATTTATTATTCAATTAAATTCTGGTGAGACTGTTAAATTTACAAATGATGGTCAAAAATTAAGATTATATAGTATAACAGCTACAGTAACTTTATAATTAAAACATAATTCATAAAGGAAAGATATTCCCTATCTTTCCTTTATATCAATTAATAAACAAATAAACAAAACAATGAAAGGAATTAAAATATATGAAGAAGAAAAACATAATTATAGGTGCTTTACTTGCTACTTCATTAGTTACATCAGTAGCTTCATGTAAAAAGAATAAAGAAACTACAACACCTATAATTTCTTCAACTACAAATAATCAAGGTAGTAATTCATTAACTAGTGGAAATATAGAATCTTCTATAAATCCTACTAATAATGGTACTACATCAAATGTAGGTACTACACCATCACAAGGTACAAGTAATAATCCCACAAGTAATAATCCTACAAGTAATAATCCTACAAGTAATAATCCTACAAGTGATATTATAACTACTCCAACAATAACACCTACAGCCCCAACTACAGGTGATCAATCACCTACTACACCTGAAGTAAATAAATATTCAATAACTTATTATAATAACGGTCATGGTACAAAACCAAATGATTTAACTGAACAAACTAATCTACCAGACACACTTCCAGTTTTAACTGAAACTAACTGGGAATTTGATGGTTGGTATAAAGATATTGAATTTAAAGAAAAAGCTATTGATGGAGAAGCTTTAACTTCAAATATAACATTATATGCTAAATGGAATTATAAAAGTACTGCTTCTGAAGATAAGAAAATTACATTTAATTTTACGGAATTTAAATCAGCTTGTGAAGGTAAAACTACTACTACAACATCAAATGATAAAGTTTCAGTTAAAACAAATGTTGAAATTACTTATAGTCAATTTAAATTTCCTGCTGGTGTAAAAATTAATGATTCATTATTTAATACACAAGGAAGAAATATATACTTTACAGTAAATGGTACATCTAATTCATTTATTATTACAGGTACAAATGGAAGTAGTGATAAAGCATTACAATATGAATTATATTTATGTGACTTTGATGGAAATCCAACAGGAAGTGCTATTGCGACTTCAGAATCTGTATCAAAAGGCGGAACATTAACATTTACAAAAGATGGACTTGCTGCTGGTACTTATTTATTAAAGAACTTAAATGGTGCATCTGATAAAGTATCTAAATTAGAATTAACAGAAAAATCAAGTGAAGCTTCTAAACAAGCTTATGATGTAATATTTAATACTAATAATGGGACTAAGTTACCAAATCAAATAATTGAACAAGATAGTTGTGCAACAAAACCTTTAGATCCTACAAAAGATGGATATGTATTTAAAGGATGGTTTACAGACTTAAATTATACTACTGAATTTGATTTTACAACTCCTATTACAAATAATATTACTTTATATGCTAAATGGGAAGAAGAACCAAAAGATCCAAATGCTAATTATTATACTATAGAATTTGAAACAAATGGAGGATCTTCAATTGATTCTTATGATGTTATAGAAAATTCAAAGATTAAACTACCAACTAATCCAACAAAAGAAGGATATTCTTTAGCCGGATGGTTTACTGATGAGGCTTGTACTAAAGAATATAACTGGGAAGGTAAAGTTACATCTAATGTTAAATTATATGCCAAATGGATCCCTGCTCAATATACAGTTTCATTTGTAGGTACAACACTTTCATCTTTAACAGTTACTCATAATGGTTACGTTACAAGACCTGCAAATCCAGAAAAGTCAGGATATACATTTGTAGGTTGGTTTACAACAAATACATATCAAACCGAATTTGATTTTGAAAATACAAAGATAACATCAAATACATCTATATTTGCAAAATTTAATAAAAATACATCATCTTCTGATTCAAATATTGATGATAAAGAAAATGGTTCAGGAACTATTGGTACACAAGGTACTATAACTATTTTAGAAGCTGGTGCATCTATGGAATCAGCTTATATAGAATTTAAAAAATATAATAATTCAGTAAACTATGATTATTATATTACAAATTCATCAGGTCAACTTGAAAAGGTTGGAACTGATATTGCATATGGATATGAAACATCATCAACTACAATGAGAGTAGAATTCTTAGGACTTAAAGCTGGTTCTTATGAAGCTATGGTATTACCTTCAGGTTCTTCAACAGATATAGGTTCACATGCCACATTTGAGGTTATTTCATATGATAGATCAGGATATGCTCATTTTAACTATACTTCAGGTGTAGGTGCTTATAATGATGATGGAACACTTAAAGATAATGCAATTGTACTTTATGTAACAGATGATAATAAAAATACTGTTGAATTATCTTATAAAGGTAAAACAGTAAAAGGTATTGGAAATATTTTAAACTCTGTTGGTAAAGAATGTGGAGAAGCAGGACACGAAGGTCAATGTAGAAAAGTTTCTGGTGGTAAAGTTTACTATGGTACTGCTAATACTAATGCAGGAATTTTACAAGATTTAGCAAACGATAATATTCCTTTAGTAGTTAGATTTATTGGTACAGTTTCAAATTCAGGACTTTATAAACAAGCTACATTTAATGCAAACTCTAAAACCTTAGTTGAAGGTTTAACTGCATATGATTCTAATGATTATGGTGGATCTGTCGGTGATAATGGTCATATGGCTCGTATGAAGTCTGCTAAAGATGTTACTTTAGAAGGACTTGGTAGTGATGCAGTTATTGATGGTTGGGGATTCCACTTTATGTGTGAATCTGCAAATCCAGATTTAGGAAAGAGTTTTGAAGTTAGAAATTTAACATTTATAAACACTCCAGAAGATGCTATAGGTATGGAAGGTGTACAAGAAAGTGGAATGATTACAGCATCTGTTGAAAGATGTTGGGTTCATAATAATGAATTTTATTGCCCTTCAATTTCATCTCCAGCTGAGTCAGATAAATCTGAAGGAGATGGTTCATGTGACTTTAAACGTGGTGAATATTTCACATTAAGTTATAATTATTTTGAAGGCTGTCATAAGACTAATTTAATTGGTTCTGCAGACTCATCACTTCAATATAATATTACAATGCATCATAATTATTGGAAATTATGTAAGGCTCGTGGACCATTAGTTCGTAATTCAAATGTTCATATGTATAATAATGTATTTGAACAACAAACAGATTATGCAATGAATCCTCGTGCTAATGCTTATATTTATTCAGAATATAACTTATTCTATATGTGTAAGAATCCTCAATCAATTAAATCAGGTGCGATTAAATCATATAACGATTCATTCGCAAGCTGTATTGGAGCACAAGATGCGACTATTGTTACAAATAAAAGTCAAGCTGTATCTAATAGTTGTCAATATAGTGGAAAAGGAATTGATTATTCTAAATTTGATACAAATTCAAGTCAATCATATATTCCAAGTAATAACTATGATTTACAAACTAATATAACAGATGCTAGAAAAGTTATCGAAGCATATGGTGGTGTAAGAAAAGATGAAAGTAAAGCACCTAGTGATATTACATTAGAAGATCTTCAATTAGATATTATGAAGTCTCAATCTGTACAAACTGTATCAAGTGCTACAACTTTAACACCAGGTAAGCTGTCAAAGACAATGTATGGATTTAAACTTGAAATGGCCGCAACTGTAACTATTTCTTACGCAACCGACGCAGCTGGAAGTTCAGGAGTTTTAGTTAACCAAGCTGGTGAAGCTTTAATGACTGCAAGTGGTACAATTCAATTAAACCCAGGTACTTACTATATTCAATGTGAAAATTTCCAACCAGGTACTGGTGGTGCTACAGCTGATTTGAAAAACGGTAGTTTTAAAGATTTAACTGTTAATTCAATTAAATTTGAAGAATATAATTCTGATGAATTAAATCAAAAATATATTGAACAATATAATAATGCTGTAAGTCAAATACCAACAACTATAGAATATAATTCAAATTGTTTAACTGCAATTAAGAAGGCTATGAGTACTTATAATAATTTAAGTCAAGAATTAAAACAACAAGTAGATTATACTAAGGTAGAAACTGCTTATAATACTTATATATCTTTAGGTAAAGCTCATGTTGAAGGATTAATTAGTAATATTGGTAGTGTTGATGCTAATAGTGGTAATGCAATTACAGCAGCTAGAAATGCTTATAATGAACTTGTTTCATTTGCTGGTAATATAACTATTTCTAATTACTCAACTCTTACAAGTGCAGAATCTGCATTTGCTAAGTATGCCGTTCAATATGTAATTGATAAGATTAATTCTATTGGTGAAGTTACTCTTGATAAAGAATCTATTATTAGTAGTGCTAGAAATGCTTACGATTCATTAGAAGAAGATGAACAAGCTTTAGTTACAAATTATCAAACATTAGTTCAAGCTGAAAAGAAGTTTACTAATTTAGAAAAATCAACTCAATTTGATGAATTAATTAATGATGTAGATATGTCAAGTATTACGTCTATGAAAGAAGTTGTTAATGCATATAATGCTTTAACTAGTGATCAAATTGCTTTAATTACAACATCTAGTAAAGTATCTGAAGTTAAGGTTACATTAACTATTAAATTAATTGATTCTATTGGAAATGTTACATCTTCATCTGGTAGTGCAATTACCGAAGCAGAAGAAATGTATAATTCTTTATCATCAACTGAAAAAGCATTAGTAACTAACTATGATACATTAAAGAATGCAAAAGATGCATATCAAGATGTTGCACCTAGTGTATATACACTTACATTTGCTAATTCAGCACCTGCAGGTGATATAGACTTCTTTACTGTAAGTGGTTCTTATGCAAATAAAGTGGCTCTTAAGATGCAATCATCTTCAGGTTCTATCAAGTTTATTACAACAGGAGCTTGTACAGTCACTATTACTGACGTTAAAAGTGGTAAGACAATTAAAATTAATGGCGTTTCATATACGTTTACTAATAAAGTTGTTACTGTTACATTAGATACTGCGGGCACTTATGAGATAACTAAGGGAGATGGAGAATCTCATATTTCACAAGTAGAAGTATCTATGAATTAATTTAATATAACTTAAAGAGAATGATGTGATGTCATTCTCTTTTTAACATTATTTAGTAAGCTGTTCTAATTTTAAATTATTTAGGGTCTTTTTTCTTATATATACATTTCTTTACATTTACATTTCTTAAAAATTTTAGTATAATATAGATTGAAGTATTATGTATTAAGGAGGACCTATGACGCTAGATAAAGATAAATTATTAAAAAGACAAAAACAAATAAGAAATTTCTCTATTATAGCACATATAGATCATGGTAAATCAACACTAGCAGATAGAATACTAGAAATTTGTAATAGTGTATCAAAACGTGAGATGCAACAACAAATTCTAGATTCAATGGATCTAGAACGTGAACGTGGTATTACAATCAAATTAAACGCAGTTAGTTTAAATTATAAATCATTAGATGGTAATGATTATATATTTAACCTAATAGATACTCCAGGACATGTCGATTTTACTTATGAAGTATCAAGATCACTTGCGGCTTGTGAAGGAGCTGTTTTAGTAGTAGATGCTACTCAAGGAGTTGAAGCTCAAACTCTAGCTAATGTTTATTTAGCACTAGACAATAATTTAGAAATTTTACCCTGTATAAATAAAGTAGACTTACCATCAGCTCATCCTGATGAAGTAAAACATGAAATAGAAGACGTTATTGGTCTTCCATGCGATGAAGCTGTACTTTGTAGTGCCAAAACTGGTGTTAATGTACGTGACATTCTAGAACAAATTGTTAATTATGTACCATCTCCACAAGGAGATCCATTTGGGCCTGTGCAAGCACTTATTTTTGATTCAGCTTTTGATGCTTATCGTGGTGTTGTAATTTTAGTTAGAATTAAAGAAGGTACAATTAAAGTTGGAGATACTATCCATTTAATGGCCACAGGCGCAAAATATCAAGTTGTAGAACTTGGTGTTAGAACTCCAAAAGAAGAAAAACGTCAGTATTTAACTGCAGGAGATGTAGGATATATAACTGCGTCTATAAAGGATATTAATAAAGTCCATGTTGGTGATACCATTACAACAGTAGAAAATCTTGCATCACATCAACTTGAAGGATATCGTAAATTAAATCCAATGGTATTCTGCGGACTTTATCCTATCGATTCTAAACAATATCCTGATTTAAGAGATGCTCTTGAAAAATTAAAATTATCAGACGCTTCTTTAATTTTTGAAGCAGAAACATCTCAAGCCTTAGGTTTTGGCTTTAGAACGGGATTTTTAGGTTTACTTCATATGGATATAATTCAAGAAAGAATTCGTCGAGAATTTGGTATTGAGCTTATCGCTACTGCACCATCTGTTTCTTATCATGTATATTTAACAAATGGAGAAATGATAGAACTTGATAATCCAGCTAATTTACCTGAACCTACTAAAATTAATAGAATAGAAGAACCATATGTAAAGGCTACTATTATGACTCCAACAGAATATGTTGGTACAGTAATGGAAATATGCCAAAAGAAACGTGGCACATTTAAGGATTTAAAATATATTGAAGAAACTCGTGCAGTACTTCATTATGATATGCCACTACTTGAAATAGTATATGATTTCTTTGATAGATTAAAATCTGGTACAAAAGGTTATGCATCTTTTGATTATGAATTAGGTGATTACCAACCTTCTAATTTAGTTAAAATGGATATTATGTTAAATGGTGATGTAGTAGATGCTCTTTCTTTAATTGTTCATAAAGATTTTGCATATCCAAGAGGAAAAGCTATTGTTGAAAAATTAAAGACTTTAATACCTAGACAATTATTTGAAGTACCAGTACAAGCTGTTATAAACCATAAGGTTATCGCAAGAAGTGATATTAAAGCCCTTAGAAAAGACGTTCTTGCTAAATGTTATGGTGGAGATATTTCAAGAAAGAAAAAATTACTTGAAAAACAAAAAGAAGGAAAGAAGAAGATGAAAGAAATTGGTTCTGTAGAAGTACCACCTGAAGCTTTCCTTGCAATATTAACAAATGAGGAGGAATAAACATGAAAAATATTAAAGTAGCTTTCTTATATGATTTTGATAAGACATTATGCGATAGAGACATGCAAGAATATGCATTTATCCCTAATTTAGGTTTAACACCACAAGAATTTTGGGGGCAAACTGGAGTAATCGCAGAATCATGTGGAATGGAAAGAATTCTATCTTATATGTATTTAATGGTTAAGTTATCAAAGGAAAAAAACATTCCTTTAACAAAAGAATATTTAAATGAATGTGGGGCTAAAATTAAATTATATAAAGGTGTAGATACTTGGTTTGATAGAATCAATCAAATTGGACTTGATTTAGGTATTGATATTGAACATTACGTCTTATCTTCAGGTACTACAGAAATAATTGAAGGATCAGAAATTTCTAAGAAATTTAAGAAAATTTATGGATGTGCTTTCCATTACGATGAAAATGGTATTGCAGATTTCCCATTAAATGTAGTAAACTATACTACAAAAACTCAATATATTTATCGTATTTCTAAAGGAGTATTTGATATAACTGATGATGTTAATTTAAATAGTAAAATGCCTCAACAAATGCGTCATATTCAAGAGGGTAATATGATTTATTTTGGTGATGGACTTACTGATGTACCTTGTATGAAACTTGTTAAACAACAAGGTGGTAAATCTATTGGTATTTATCAACCAGGAAAACTTGGTAAAGCATCTGATTTACTTTTAGATGGAAGATGTGATTTTTTAACTAAATCAGATTATTCTGAAGGTTCTGAAATTGAGTCTATTGTTAAAACTATCCTTGAAAGAATATCACTTGAGAATAAACTTGATGATAAATATTCACAAATGGTTAAAAAAGCTACAAAAGCTTTTAATGAAATTAATAATAGATAATATTAAAAGAGAATGGCTAAATTGTCCATTCTCTTAATTTTTTATTCATAAATAAATTAATATAGTATGCAAGACAAACTGATGAAAATATTGATATACTAAATGCTGATATACTACTTCCAAGCTTATATCCATTAGGCTCAAAATTAAGTTCAATATTACAGTTAGAACTATTTTTAGGTAACACAATACCTAAATATCCTCCATCAATATTAATAGTTTCAAAAGTATTACCTTTTACTTTCCATTCATCAGAATATGTAAAATTAGTTTTTAAAATACGATCATAAGATTTCTTATCATATTCTAATTTAATAGTCATTTTAGTACCATCTAAAATAAATTCTTCATTTTGATATGTTTGATTATTTAAATAAGTATCTAAAATATATTGCATATCAAATGAATAACATTTTAAATATGGAATACTAGATTCATCATCAACTACAACACAAAGCTTATTTGGAGTATAAGTACTTTCATATTTACAAAGTCCAAAATAAGTATAATGTCTATTACCATCAGTATCAAGAATATAAGAATCATTATAAATATTAGATCTATCATTTTCATTAATAGGTATATATAAAATAGAATCTCCTTTAAAATTCATCTTTGATATATCATATACAGCATATGTTTTATTATCATAAATTTCATGAGTTGCATTATAGCTATAACATGATGTAACTGATACATCAGAATATAAATTATTAATAGATTTACTGCTAGTTTCTTTAAAATTATATTTTTTTATAATAGATTTTGTATCATCTTCATTTTCATTATATATATAACCATATTGAATTAAATTTAAAGCCTCATCTAATATATCCGAAGATTTAGTTTGATAAATACTATCATATAATGTAAATGGTTTTAAATCATCAATTTCATAGTAACTATAATAAGTATCATACGCTTTCATTTTATAACAATCTGGAAGTAAAATTCCTCTATCATTTGGTACTACAGCATATTTAACACCATCTAAAATCGCAAAAGGTCCTGACAATGTATATGTTTCTCTTCTTGACCACGAACAACTCTTATCAGTATAAATACTACCATATAGGTCATTTGCTGTTTTATCATAAAACGAATGGAAAAATTGAGTAGTATTAAATTTATTATACATAAAACTTACATTAGTCATATAATTAGCTTCATTAGTAATTACACCAACTCTATATGCATTATCATAATCATAGGAAGTATATTCTTTTAAAGCATATTCCATATCATCAAATCTATCTATGCACCATTCATAATAAGTATAAGTATTTCCTATATTTACAAATATTACAACACCAGATATGATTACTTCAACAAGCGCTAATACATAAGTTGTTAGCTTTTGATGTGGTAAGAAAAGTGTAATAATATAAAGACCAATAAATACATACATAATTACTACAATAGGTATTTTAAAATCTGAATCATTATAAGTTATAAAGTCATCAGTAAAAAAGAATAGTTTAGTAATAAACAATACTGCAAATAAAAATAATCCAAGTATAGTAATTTTATGATACCAATTAGTTACTTTACCATCATAATACTCAAAAGAATAACATGATGCAAATAAATTTATAAAATATACAATAAAGAACCATCTAATATATCCCTGATCAGTTCCTGTCATTATCATAGAAACTAAAGGAATACCCATTAAAATGTTAAATAATATTACAAAGAATTTAAGTACATGATTTTTATATCCTTTAGTAAAGAAAAATAGTATTAAAAAATATAGACCAAAAATAGTAATAAACATAGAACAATGATTTCTTAGATAATCTCCATGCTTAAGTAATATACTTAAAGGATTTGAAGTTATAAAATAAGTAGATAGTATATTTAAATAATGAATAGGAGTATAATGCCATAAACATTCTTCAACTGATTGACGTGTTGTTTTATCAGTAATATATAAATAGCTTGGCATAAATACAATCATACTCATTAAAAGACCAATTAATATTAACCCAAATACTGAAAGTATATCTATATATAAATATTTATTTTTAAATATATTATTTTTACCAATTATATTAGATCCTGATTCTTGAATCTTAACTATTACTAAATATATCATTATAAATGCTAGTAACATATATGCTATATAAAAATCATATAATATAATTATAAATGTATATAATGTTATAAAAGAAAATGTTTTTTTATTATTTAGAAATAATTCTATTATATATACACCAAGAGGTATATAAAAAAGTAGTGACCAATATACAGGAAATACACATTCACAGGCTAGTATTCCACCAAATGAATATATAAGTGAATATAAGAATACAGTTTTATTTTTAAATCCTTTTTTATTTAAAAATAAAGCCATCATTATACCACCAAAACCTATTTTAAGTAAATTAACCAATCCATAAGCTCTAGATGTAGGCATTAAAAAACTAAAAAGTAAAGTCAGGAGTGTAAATATATCAAACGGAATATAATAGCTTGAAGCATATTGAGATGTACCCATAAAAAAACTATTATCATATAAAGAAAGTTTACCAGATTTAACTTTTTTTATAAATCCTTCCATAAATGGATAATACTGTACAATATCATCTGTGTTTAAAGTAAAAAAACCACCCATTATACATACTATTGTAAATATTATGAAGGTTATTAATATATAAAATGATAATAAAGTTATTAAAGTATTTTTAAATGATTTAAATGGATGTTTCAATATATTTAAATATTCTAAGAAGTCCATTTTTAAATCATTCAAAAATGGATTAATTTTCTCTTTAATGTTATTCATAAATTCTCATTCCTTTATATAAGTATATCTTATCATAAAATTTAATTTAGTACTAGTATTAATCTTTTAATTTTAAAAATATTATGCTATAATTGATTGGTGATGTTATGAGAGGGTTATATATTCATATACCTTTTTGTAAACGTATTTGTAATTATTGTGATTTTCCTAAAAGGATTCCTACAAATAGTTTACAAATAGAAGAGTATATTAATTATTTAATTAAAGAATTAGATAGTTATAAAGATTATTATTCAAGCGTTAGTACTATTCATATAGGTGGAGGTACTCCTAATATGCTTAGTGATATAGTTCTTGAAAAATTACTTTTACACATTGATTCTTATAATATTAATCCCATTGAATATACTATAGAATGTAATCCTGAATTTATAACATTATCCCAACTCCAAATACTTAAAAAATATAAAATAAATAGAATTTCTTTGGGTGTTGAAACATTTAATAATAATGATCTAAAATTATTAAATAGAGGACACACTAAAGAAGAGGTATTAAATAAGATTAAATTAATTAAAAAGTATTTTACTAATATTAATATTGATTTAATTTATGCTCATCCATTTGATACTTTAGATAAAGTTAAAGAAAATTTAAATATATTTTACAAACTTGATATTCCTCATATTTCTTATTATTCTATGATTTTAGAAGAAAAGACAGTATTTAATCATTTAATTAATAATAATAAATTAAAATTACTCGATAATGATACAGAAGGACAAATGTATGAATATATTATTAATGATTTGAAGAAACATAATTTTCATCATTATGAAACATCTAACTTTTCAAAAATCGGATATGAATCAATACATAATACTATTTATTGGGACGCAAAAGAATATATTGGTGTAGGACTTGGTGCATCTGGATATTTAAATAATATTAGATATACTAATTCCAATAAGATTAAAGATTATTATATGAACGTTAAAATAGAAGAAATCTATATTTCAAAGTTTGATAAGAAAAAAGAATTTTTCTTATTAGGCTTGAGAAAAATAGATGGTGTATCCTTATTAATATATAAGGAACTATTTAATAGTGATCCATATAATGATTTTAATTTAGATAAATTAATTAAAGAAGAACTTATAATAATTAAAAACGATATACTAAAATTATCAAGTAAAGGTATTATGCTAGCAAATGAAGTATTTATGGAGTTTATATAAGAGGTGAAGTATGAAAAAGACAGAAGAAGTTACATTTTATGAGTTTTCTCAATTTGCCTTTTATTTAGAAACAGAAAAACATTTAAGTCTAAATTCTATCAATTCTTATTTAGCTGATCTAAAAGATTATGGTATTTATTTAAAAAAATTAAATATTGATTTTATTAGTGAAGTTACAGATATAGAAATTAATAAATATATTATGTCGCTTAAAAGAAAAGATTTAGCTAAAAAATCTATTCAAAGGCATATCACATGTCTTAAAATGTTTCATAAATGGTTAGTTGATGAAGGACTTACATATGAAAATCCATGTAAATTAATTTCTAATGTAAAGCTTGATAAAAAAATACCAGAAGTACTATCTGTAGAAGAGGTTGATAAAATGATTTCATCTATAGACACAACAGACTATATCGGTAAACGTAATCGTGCAATTATTGAAGTATTATATGGATCAGGTCTTAGAGTATCTGAACTAACTGATTTGAAAATATCTAATATTCATATGAATGCCAAATATATTCAAGTTATTGGTAAAGGTAATAAAGAGCGAATTGTACCTATGGGTGATGAAGAAATAATTGCACTTAGAGAATATATAGAAGAGGCTCGACCTATATTAAGTAAAAATAAAAACTCTAATGTCTTATTTTTAAATTATCAATCTAATCCAATAAGTAGAGTATCAATATTTAAAATTATTAAAGAATTAGCTTTAAAGTGTGGCATAAATAAAGAAATAAGCCCACATACTTTAAGACATAGTTGTGCAACTCATTTACTTCAAAATGGTGTTGATTTAAGAATTGTACAAGAATTTTTAGGACATGAGGATATTTCAACTACTGAAATATATACTCATATTGATAAATCTCATTTAAAAGAAGTTTATAATAATGCGCATCCACTAGCGCACAAGGAGGAAAATTAATATGAAAAAATTTAAAAGAATTTTTACTATCGTAATGGACAGTGTTGGTTGTGGAACTGAACCATTAAGTAAAGACTACGGAGATGATGGGGCTAATACAATTGGTCATATCGCATCTCATTCAGGTGGTATTAACTTACCTAATTTAGGAAAAATTGGTTATGGTAATATTACTCCAATTGTTGGCGTAGACCCAACTGATAATCCTATTGGTGGTTATGGTTACCAACAAGAAATTTCTTTAGGTAAAGACACTTTAACTGGTCACTTTGAAATTATGGGTTTAAAGGTTACTAAACCATTTAAGACTTTTACTGAAACTGGATTCCCTAAAGAATTAATTGATGAATTAGAACAAAAAACTGGTCATAAGGTAATTGGTAACTGCTCAGCTTCTGGTACTGAAATCTTAAAGGATTTAGGTGAAGAACATATGAAGACTGGTGCTATGATTGTTTATACATCATCTGATTCAGTTTTACAAATTGCTTGTCACGAAGAAACTTTTGGTCTTGAAGAATTATATAAATGTTGTCATATAGCTCGTGAAATTTGTATGAAGCCTGAATGGATGGTTGGTAGAATTATTGCAAGACCATTTGTTGGAAATTCTAAAGATACATTTAAGCGTACTGCTAATCGTCATGATTATGCTGTATCTCCATCAAGTGCTACAACACTTGATAATTTAAAAGAATCTGGATTTGATGTTATCGGTCTTGGTAAGATTTCAGATATTTATAACGCTTGTGGTATAACTGAATCTATTAGACAAGCATCTAACCATGAAGGTATGGATAATATGATCAAAATTTGTAAAGAAAGAGATTTTACAGGTTTATGTTATTTAAATCTTGTTGACTTTGATGCACTTTATGGTCATAGACGTGACGTAGCTGGTTACAAGGCTTGTTTAGAAGAATTTGACACACAACTTGGTGAACTTATGGGATGTTTAAACAATGATGATTTAATCTTAATTACAGCAGATCATGGTAATGATCCTACTTGGAAAGGAACAGACCATACTAGAGAATATGTACCTATCTTAGCATACTGTAATGGAATGAAAGGTGTCAATTTAGGACATCGTGAATCATTTGCTGATTTAGGTCAAACTGTAGCTGATAACTTTGAAGTTAAAGCCCAAGAATATGGTAAATCATTCCTAGACTTAATTGAACAACGATAATTGTTAATATGGATACTGTATAGATGCAGTATCTTTTTTTATTTGATAAATAATTTTAAAAACTAGATTATATAAAATTAAATAATATATCTATTAATATTCTTTATAAGATAAGAAATATACAATACAAAACTGATATTTATGTTTATAAAAATATTAACATGTCAAAATATTAAATTTATTTTAATGTAAATGTAATAATAATAACTAGATATTATCTTAATAATTTCACTAGATGGACTTTCAATTATTACATTTTAAATGAAATATATTTTTAGATACATTTTGTTATATATATTTAATATTTTATAAAATCTGTGTTATCATAATTTTCCTTAAAAAGTTAAAATTTTAAGCAATCGAAAATATAAAATATAATTACATCATCATCTCGAATTATTATATGAATTTAGGTTTTCAACTTTTAAAGTCAATGTATTATTAATTAATACTAAATCAATTATATAAAATATTTAAATATGTTAATACTTCTTATTTAATTAATAAATTAATATCAATACCATAATATATAAATACAAATTCATTTGATTTGGTATTAATTATAATTAAAAGATATTTTTTTGAAAGTGAATTAAGCTTTAATTTTACTAATATAAAAATTATTAGTGGTTTGAATATTAATGTTATTTAGATATTATTAAATTCTTGTATATAGAAGTTAATATTTATAAAATATATAGTATTATTACTATTTAAAATATTTATTTTAAATTTGAAGATTTAATTTATAATTATTTTTAAATAAAACAGATTATATTAATATTAATATAGATGTAATAGAAGAATTCTCTTATATATTAAAAAAGAAAAATATTTCAGTGTTTAACTAGTTTTATAAACTAGATGATAAATGAAAAAAAATGACTATAAATTTATAAAAACTATATCCATAATATAATTATTTTAAGATTACAACGTAATGTTAAATTAAATAAAATTATGGTAAAAAGACCTAAAAAAGACTAAAAATTTTAAGCAATCGAAAACTTAAAATATGAACAATTACCCATCTCGATTTGTCTAAATTTTTCGAATAAATTTAGTTTTTAATAATTAACTTTTAATAAGCTCAAAGATATTTTATAAATAAATTTTATATTTTAAAATGTAATTTAAGTAGTGTAAATTGCAACTATATTTTTAATAAAAATCGGAATTTAATATTAATAAATT
>CAZGBY010000007.1:21566-38571 GCA_964524125.1 uncultured Clostridium sp. | reverse complement strand
ATACATATAGAGATGAAGATAACGATTTATTAGCAGATAATGATTATATATATTTAATTGATTTGCAAAAAATGAGTAATTGTAGTACAATAGAGCTACAAGAATTAGCTCAATTATTTTTAAGAAAAGATTTAAAAAAATCTGATTTTAAAACTGAAGCTGGAAAGGTTTGGTATACTAAAATGGATGAGTTAAATCATAGTGATGGATTAAAAATAAATGCTTATAAAGCTATGCTAGAAGAACGTTCACGTAAAGCTCAAATTGAAGATGCTAAAGCTGAAGGTGAAACTAAAGGTGAGGCTAATAAAGCAAAGGAAGTTGCAAAAAAAATGTTAGCTGATGGTTTAGATATCAATGTTATATCTAAATACATAGGTTTATCTATAGAAGAAATTAATAAGCTTAAATAATTTAATAATCATGTAATACTACAAGATGAGAAAACTCATCTTGTTTATTATTTATTAAATTTATAATTTAAAAAGAAGAGACATTGCATCTCTTCTAATACTTAATAAATAGTGATAAATACTATTTATATACTATTATTTATATTGTATATAAGAAACTAAATACTTTTCAATAACTTCTAATACTTCTAAATCACTCTTCATTAAAGGTTCTTTAGAAATAAGTATTATTAATGAACATAAATCTCCATCATTTAATAATTTTCTTGCGTATACATAATCAGTTAATATAACATCATTAGTAAATTGAACACTATTTGAAGGAGACAGTTCTAATATACCATTTTTTAAGAAAAGATGAAGAAATTTAGTATCAATTAAATCATTTTTATGAATATCTTTATAAGTAGATGATATAACTTCAGAAGATGATGTAACTACTATATCTAAGTGATTATTAGAAAAAGCTTTAAGTAAATGCTCTAAGTTTTCTTCAAGTTCAGATATTTGAGAATATTTACTAAATATTATTTGTTTATCTTGCGTATAAATATCAAGTAAATCACCTGGACCTACTCTTAGTCTTTTTCTAATTTCTTTAGGGATTACTATTCTTCCAAGTTCATCTATTCTTCTAATAACACCTGTTTCTTTCATTTAAATCACCGTTATTAGTCTTTACTGTTTTTAGTAAAATATTACAAATTATAATAATTTATCTAAAAATGTTGAAAGTATAATTAAATAGTCTTTATTGTTTTGAAGTTTAGTAACTGAAATTTGAATTTGTCTTTCATAATAATTAAGAATGATTCTTTTATTAAAATCATTTGATATTTCAAATATCTTATTACCATCCATCTTATCAGACATTTCTTCTGACATAAATAATACCATTTGACTATTTGTATCTAATATCTTTTTAATTTGAAGTTTATCACATAATTTATTCAGTAACATTTCATACATATAAATATTCATTTCATCAGAAAACTTACCAAACCTATCAATTAATTCTTCTTTTAATAAATCTATATCACTAAGTCTATTTAATTTAGCTATACGTTTATGAATTTCAATTTTAACATCTTCATTATTAATATAATCATTGGAAATATGCCTATTTGCATAAGCTTTCATTAAAGAAGAGTCCTTCTTTACTTTCTTAGGTTCTATTTCTAAAGGATTTTTAGCTTTTTGTAACTCTTCATCTAAGATATGTAAATAAGTTTCTAGACCTACTGTATCAATAAATCCTGATTGTTCTGAACCTAAAATATCTCCAGCACCTCTTATCGCTAAATCTCTCATAGCTATTTTAAATCCTGAACCAAGTTCATTAAATTCTTTAATAGTATCTAATCTTTTAAGTGCATTATCATTTAAAATTAAATCTGGTTCATACATTAAATAAGCATATGCAATCTTATCAGAACGTCCAACTCTACCTCTTATTTGATAAAGTTGAGATAATCCAAGTCTATTTGCATCATGAATAATTAAAGTATTAGCATCCGGAATATCAATACCTGTTTCTATAATAGTAGTACAAACTAGCATATCATATTTCTTATCAATAAAATCAGATATTATTGTCTCAAGTTCATCTTTTGACATACCACCATGTCCTACACATATTCTACATTCAGGTACTAAACTTTGTAAATGTGAAGCCACATCATATATAGTATCTTTAAAATTATACATATAAAATATTTGACCATGACGAGTCATTTCACGTTCTATAGAATCCTTAATGATTGAGTCATTTCTTTCAAGAACATACGTTTGTACAGGATGTCTATTTTTAGGTGGTGTTTCAAGCATTGATAAAGTTTTAATACCCATCATAGACATTTGAAGCGTTCTAGGAATAGGTGTTGCAGAAAGTGTGATCGCATCTACATTAAGTTTTAATGATTTAATCTTTTCTTTTTGTGTAACTCCAAATCTTTGTTCCTCATCAATTATTAATAAACCTAAATCTTTATATACTATATCCTTGCCAAGTATTTTATGTGTACCAATTACAACATCAACCTCACCAGTAAGTAGACCTTGTTTGGTTTCGTTTATACTTTTAGTAGATTGTAATCGATTCATTAAATCTACACGAATACCAAACTGTTCCATTCTGTTTTTAAAAGTAAAATAATGTTGACGTGATAAAATAGTTGTAGGCGCAAGTACAGCAACTTGTTTTCCAGACATTACAGCTTTAAATGCTGCACGTAGTGCTATTTCTGTTTTACCATAACCAACATCTCCACAAACTAACCTATCCATTACTTTAGGAGTTTCCATTTCTTTTTTAATTTCATAAATAGCTCTTTTTTGGTCAGGTGTAAGTTCATATCCAAAATCAGCTTCAAAAAGAACTTGTTCTGGAGTATCTTCTTTAAATGCAAACCCTACACTTGCAGATCTATTTGCGTATAGCTTAATTAATCCTTGAGATATATCTTGTAAGCGACGTCTAACTTTTTCTTTTGCTTGGGACCACTTTTTTGTACCAAGATGAGATAAAGTTATATTTTTAGCATCTCCTGCATTATATTTTTCAAGTGATGATATTTGTTCAAGTGGTACATATAAATTATCACCATCTTCATATTCTACTTTAATATAATCTCTTTTTATACCAGAGGTTTCTAACATATGAAGACCTTGATAAATACCAATACCATAATCAAAATGAACTACATAGTCACCTATTTCAAGTTCATCATATTTACTTATCTTTGATGTATTTTTATATACAGATTTATACTTAGCTATTTTAGGTTGATATTTAATATCAAATAAACAAGCTTCGTTTAATACTATTAACTTTAAATTATCAGATTTAAATGCAGGAATATATTCATTCATTAAGATATTTATTTTTAATTCCCTAACAGCTTTATTATCAGTAATAATTTCATATGGTAAATGATTTTCAAGTAATGATTCTGACAAATGTTCAAACCTTATTTGATTTTTTAAAGATATTATAATTGTATAATCATTTATATTAGACTTTAGATATTTTAAAATTAAATCAGGATTGGATTTAAAATCTTCAACTTGACTCACAGATAAATCAATACCATCATAATCAATATTTACAACACCTTCTGATATAACATTAGATATATTTACGATATCATCAAATGATTTAAAATAATCTAAATCAAATAAAAAATTACCATCCATACTTGAACAATATTCAGATATATCTTTAATCATTTTATTATAAGAATCTTGATTTTTTTTATAATCTATTAAATATATTTTGGGATTTATAATAAATTTATCTAAAGTTTCTACATTTGAAAAGAATTTAGCATATCTTATTAAATTATCAATTTTATTTCTTGTATTTAAATTAGTAATATCTTTATTAATATGTTCCATTTCATATTCATTAGGTTTTACTTTATTAATAAAGTTATTTAATTTCTCAATACCAGTTTTTAAATCTTCTTCATCATAAATAAATTCAGTTACTGGTAAAATTGTAAATGATTCAACTTCTTCAAAAGAACGTTGTGTATCTACATCAAAATATTTTAATGTATCAATATCATCACCAAATAAATCAATACGAATTGGATGATCATAATTTAAAGGAAAGATATCTATAATAGAACCTCTATGAGAATATTGTCCTGTTTTAGTTACTGTATAAGAAAAAGTATAACCAATCTTGTTTAAATCGCTATATAACTTTGGTTCATTAATTTGAGTATTTTTATTAATTTTAATTATCGAAGATAAATAATCATTAGAAGATATATTCAGTTTAATTGCACCAGTCAAATTTGTAATAACAATATATTTTTTACTTTCATCTAAAAGCGAAATTAGTGTATTAATTCTTTCAAATTTAAAGTCTCCATCTACGTCAAGCATTTGTGCTGCAAGCATTTCATCTTGAGGAAAGAATAAAACTTGTTCTTCATTAATAATTTGACATGCATCACTATACATTTTTTCTGCTTCATATAAGTTAGGAAGTATACATAAAATATTTTGATTATTTTCTTTAAAATCTGAAATAATTGAGTTCAACATAAAGTTATTATTTTGATTTTTAAAAATAATTTTATCTTTATTCAAATTATTTTTTATCTTAGAATATAAATAGTTATAAAACATAAAATTCACCTTCAAAAGAAAAGATTGAATTAACAATCTTTATAATAAATTTTTATCTTTATATTTGTTTAAAACTGAACTAACATATGCATAAATTAATATACATGTATATATTGAAATAAGAATTATTATTATACTTAAATAATTAGTACCTGTAATCGTTCTTACTAATAAATAGATTAGATATAAAACATAACAAATAAGTAATATAATTCCATTAGATTTTGTTATGTTTCCCTTTAAAGAAAAACCAAATACTAATAAAGTAGATATCATCATTACTAATAAATCCACCCATATTTGATTTCCAACAGTAATAGGATTAACAGTTGAAGAGATACCTATTACAAATAAAATATTAAAAATATTAGAACCTATTACATTACCAAGTGCAATTTCATTTTGACCTTTTTTAGCCGCAACTATAGACGTTACAAGTTCAGGTAGTGAAGTACCAATTGCTACTATTGTTAAACCAACAAGAGATTCAACTAAATCCTTGTTTAAAGATGCTAAATCACCAATTCCATATGCAATATTTTTGGCGCCATATACAACAGCTTCACCACCTAGTACAACACCAACTGCACCAAGAATAACATATAAAATTGATTTTAAAGTAGTCAATTCTTCTATTTCTTCAGCATTTTCTTCTTTATTATTTTTAGAAGAAATAACTAAGTATGTTACATAACCTATAATACCAAATATTAAAATGATACCTTCCCATCTAAGTATAGCATAAGTTTTAGTACCATCTATATTTAAGCAAAAACAAAGTGTGAATAATGTAAAAATAAAAGATACACCAATTAAAATAGGATATTCTTTTTTAATTATTCCCTTTTTTATAACAATTGGTGTAAATATAGCACTAAATCCTAATACAATAAGTAAATTACAAATATTAGAACCAACTATATTTCCCATTGCAACATTAGCATTTCCACCACTTACAAGACATGTGATTGAATCACTAACCGATACAGCAAGTTCTGGACAAGATGTACCAAACGCTACCACTGTAAGTCCTATAATAAGTGGAGATATTTTTAATTTTTTAGCTAAAGATGAAGCTCCTGCTACAAATAAATCAGAAAACTTAACAAGCAAGAAAATACCAACTATAAGAAGTATTATACAAATAAACCAACTATACCATACACTCATATTTATATTTAATAACATAGTAACACCTCACAAAAAAGAACCCTTTAGTTGCCTAAAGAGCTTCAGATTTTTCTTTTAAATAGTAAAATAATGCAATTTCTCGTTGAGTATCAAGTTCTAACATTTTATTTCCAACTTTTGTTTTTGAAGAACAGTGAAGTACATTTCTCATTACATCACAAGTTAAATTTAATTCTTCTTTTAATGATTTTCTTAAATCCTCAACCGTACTTCTTACAACAGGAACACAATTTTCTCCTTCATAAATCATACCAAAAGCTGGACCTGATACTAAATAATCAGTTAATTCCTTATAATAAGGTTTTATACCTTTTTCAATATAATGGAGTTTTGCACATTCTTCATCATACATGATATAAGATGAATCTACTAATTTAAAACCTTTACCTGTAATTGTGGTAATGGTTTGCTGGATAACTTCAGGATTTGTAAAACCAGGTTTAACCATTACATAACACTTTTCTATCATATTTTATCACCTGTATGATAATAATATCATATTTTGTCATACAAAAGCAAGTAAAGAAATAAGAACATATGTCCTTATCTCTTTATCATTATATATTTAATTTAATTAATCCATTCTTACTGGTAAAATTAATTGACATAAATTAGCTTCTTCTTCAGAAGTTAAAACAAATGGTCTTACTGATTCTAAGAAATTTAATGTAATTTCATGAGAATTAAAACTTCTTAAAGATTCAACTAAATAACGTGATGAGAAAGCTATTTTTAAAGTATCATTTGTTTTAATACCAACAGGTATGATTTCTTCTTTAGCATCACCAATTTGAGAATTTTCAGTAGAAATTTCTACAGTTTGGTCATCTTTTAATACTAGTTTAATAATTGAATAAGTAATTTCACGATCTTTTTCTTTATCACGTGGTGAAAGTAAACTTACACGTTCAACTGAGCCTAATAGCTCTTCTTTATTAAATTTAATATTAATAGGGAATGAAGATGGGATTAATCTAGAAGTATCAGGAAAAGTACCTTCTAGTAGGCGAGTTTGGAATAATACATTTTTAAATTTAATTAACATATTCTTTTCAGATAAATACATTTCTAGACAATCTTCAAATGTATCAATAGATTTAGCTATTTCATTTAATGATTTATAAGGAATAGTTATATTAAAATCAGTAAAATCTCCTGTGACAGGTATAATTACTTTAGATAATCTATAAGAATCAGTAGCTACTGCAGTCAAAACATTATTATTCATTTGCATATTTACTCCAGTAAGAATTGGTTTTTTCTCAGAAGATGATGTAGCAAAAACTGTTTGTCTAATAATATTTTTAATAACTGGCGCTTCTATAGTAATAGGATTTATTAAAGATACAAAATCAATTTGAGGATAATCTACATATTCCATTACATGAAGCTTATATTCAGCTTTATCAGCTTTGATTACTAAGATTTTATCTTCTATTAATGATAAAGTAACTTCTTTAGAATTAACTTTTCTTATAATATCAATAAAGAATGTACCAGGAATTACTGTTTTACCTGGTGTTGTAATTTTTAATGATTTATCAGAAATTATAACTTGTACAGAAATATCAATGTTTGAAGAAGTCATATAAATATCTGTATTAGTAACTTCTATTTTAATTCCTGTTAAAACTGGCATTGGACTTTTTTGAGGTAATCCTCTTGAAATATTGTTTAGATTTTCTAGTAGTATATCACGATTAATTGTAAAATTCATATTATATCTCCTTTTTATTATCTTTTATTATAATTATTATTAGTGTATGTGGAAATGTGGAAAACTTCAATTTTTGGCTTAGCTATCAAGTTTTTTTATTAAAATTGATGTGGAAAACTTGTTGATAAAATTGTGGATTCCACATTTTTATGATATTTTCTTTAAAATATAATCTATTGCCATTTTAGTTTTATCATCTCTATCTTTATTATGGCTTACTTTTTCAACAGCTGCTAAAACTGTAGAATGATCTCTCCCACCTAGTAAAGCACCTATCTTTTTATATGGTAGATTATATTTAGTTTTAAGTATATACATACATATATGTCTAGCATCTACATATAATGCCTGACGTTTAGAACCTATTAAATCATTAATTGAAATTTTATAAAAATCAGCAACGATAGATTTTATATTTTCATATTCATCACCGTTTCCACTATTTAATTTAGTTTTTATTAAAGGTTCTATAGCTTGTTTAGCATATTCAAGATCGATTTCTTTTTCATCACTAATAGACATGTTTATAATTCTTCTTAAAGCTGATTCTAATTCTCTTATATTATTAGGGAAGTTTGAGGCTATAAATTTTAGTACATCATCATCAACAACAGATTCATAAGAATCGGATAATTTTCTTTTTAAGATTTTAACACGATGTTCTAAGTCTGGTTGTTTAATATCAACTGACATACCCCAGTTAAATCTAGTTGTTAAACGATCCATCATATCTAATTGATCTGCAGGTTTATCTGATGTAATAACTATTAATTTATTTTCGCTATGCATTTGATTGAATAATTTAAAGAATTCAAGCTGAGATTTTTTAGCATTACATAGCATTTGAATATCATCAACAAGTAAAACATCTAAATTATCATACTTATCATGAAATGCCTGGTATGCATCAAAGGATTCTTCTTCATCTAAATTGTCAATTTTCTTTTTTGATTGATGAGAGGCTTTTGTATAATCACTTACATAGGTTGTAGCCTGGATAAACAAAACTTTTTTAGAAGGATCATAGTCAAGTATTGCATTACCTATTGCCTGCATTAAATGGGTTTTTCCAAGTCCAACTCCTCCAAATATATATAGTGGATTAGCTATAAATACACCTTGGTCTGGATTTGAAATTTGGGTAGCCGTTCTAAAGGCGAATTTATTTGATTCACCAACTACAAATGTATCAAATGAATAAGATGGATTTAGATTACTTTTGAAAACTTCTTTTACTGGTTGAGTTTGAAAAATTTGATTTTGTTCCTCGATTTGATCTTCTGTAATAAATTTAAGTCTTAATGGTTGACTTGAAACTTCACCTAAAGCTTCTTCAACTTTATTAGTATAAAATTTCGAAATTTTAGTTTTTATTAATGGAGAAGGACAAAGAAGACTAATTGTACCGTTTGAAACTTTTACGATTGTTTTTATATCTTGAAAAACTGAATTATAAGTTTCATCATCGAATTTAGTTTTTAATAGTTCTTTTGTCTGATTCCAAATCGAATAATACTGATCCATAATACTCACTTCTTTCTATTTACGTATAAATAATACCACTTTATTCACATAATACAATAAAAACTTTTCCACATAAAATGTGGATAACTTTGATATAAAAAAAGACTTTTTTTGACATATAAACAATTAAAATGTGGATAATTTTTGAAAAATAATGGCTTAACTAAGGGAAAAGTTTAAGTTATCCACATTTCCACATTTTTAAATTTTGTGGCTTAAAAGTTTTCCACATTTTTTGAAAAAAAAGTGTGTAAAAATTTGTGGAAAAACTCAATTTTTAGAAAAAAAGGTCTAAATCTATTACTTGTTTGAAAAAATATATAATTTTAATAAAAAGATTTATAAAATATTATACTATAGATAAATATGAAAAAGAAATTATAAAACATAATCAAACTAAAAAAATAATTTATTGAGTTTTATAATTTTAAATTTAAAATACTTTTTATAAAAAAAATTAAACTTATTATTGACAAAAAGTTTATGTTTTTGGTATAATATTCAAGCGTGGTTTCGTAAGAAAGGCAGGCTGTTAGTTATGAAAAGAACATATCAACCAAATAAGCACAAGAGAAAAGTAACTCATGGTTTCCGTGCTAGAATGTCAAGCGTTGGTGGACGTAAAGTTATTGCACGTCGTCGTCAAAAAGGTCGTAAACGCCTATCAAAGTAATTTAATAAATAATGATAAATACTAGAACTACCCGAATCATTTTAACTATTTTTTTGGTAGTTCTTTTATTTTTTTTAAGGAGATATTAGTGAGAAAAGAATATCGAGTTAAACGCAATGAAGAAATAGAGGCTATTATTAAACATAAAAATTTTTATTCTAACAAATATTTTGTAGTATACAAAAAAGAAAATAACGAAACCAGTCATGTTAGATATGCACTTAGTGTAGGAAAAAAAATTGGAAATGCAGTATTAAGAAATAAAGTCAAAAGACAAATTAGAAGTGCTGTTGATTCTATTTTAGATATAAATCAAAATTTAGATGTTTTTATAGTAGTTAAATCTAGTATATTAAGTATTGAGTATGTACAAATAATTAAACAATTGATTTTTTTGTTTAATAAACTTAATATTAAAAACAAAGGAGCATAATTGTGAAATCATTTTTTACAAGACACATAAACAAAATTGCTTTACTTGCAATTTTAATTGTAGTTGTTGGTTCCTTAGTAAGTTGTCGACAAGGCTCATGGCCTACTACTCCTTACACTACTTGGAGTGCTGAATGGAAATTTAAAAACTTTTGGCAAGGTATGTGGGGATGGCCAGTTGCTTTATTATCATATCCAATTGCTTGGTTGATGGGTACTTTAGGTGGTATCTGTGGTAACTCATATGCATGGGGAATCATTTTAACTACTATTATAGTTAGAACAATTGCTTGGCCAATTTATTCTAAACAAAATAGTACTTCACTTAAAATGCAATTAATTCAACCAGAAATGGAAAAAATTCAAAGAAAATATGCAAATCGTAAAGATCCTCAATCTCAACAACGTATGCAACAAGAAACAATGGCACTTTACAAAAAATACAAAATGAATCCTCTAGGATGTGGATTTACTATGTTATTACAATTTCCAATCTTTATGGCAATGTATGAATGTGTAAGACGTATTCAACTTACAACTACTGTTGATGGAGTTGTAACAGTTGCTGGTAGATTTACACTTTCAAATACTAAATTATTTGGTGTATTTGATATTAATACTGCTGTTATGGGTGCTAGTGACGGTATTCAAAAAGCAACAGGAATTAATATTTTCTTTGGAATTTTAGTAGCGGTTTTATTTGCTGGTGTAACATTATTAAGTCAAAAACTAGCTAGTAAACAACCTTCATATATGAAGCAACGTCGTCAAGTTAAAACTGAACAACAAGAACAACAACAAAAAACTATGAAATTTATGAACTATTTTATGGTGGTAATGTTTTTCTTTATGTCACTTCAAAGTACAGCATTATCACTTTATTGGTTAATTGGTGGTATTTATCAATTATTCCAATCTCATATAGGTCGTAAATTAAATGAAAGAGCTTATATTAAAGCTCAAGAAAAAAATAATATTATTTAATAGATAAGTGGTGAGAATATGCAGAAAAAAATAGAAATTCAAGCATCATCATTACAAGAAGCTACTTCTTTAGCTGTAGCTAAGCTACATGTATCTGAAGATAAAATATTCTTAAATGAAATCAATGATAACACTTATGAAGCATTACTAGATGTAAATTTAGCACTTGAAGGTCGTAAGTTTTTAGATAGCATTTTAAGAACTATGGGTATTGATAATTATAATATTGAAGTAAGAACAATTGGTCAAGAAGAAGAAATTCATTATGTAATTGATTCTTTAGAAAATCCTTTATTAATTGGTTCTAAAGGACGTACACTTGAAGCTTTACAAACTTTACTAAAAAATCTTATTGGTTCTTATACTAAAGAACATATTGTAATCACATTAGATATCGGTTCTTATCGTGCTAATCGCATCCATCAATTAGAAATTTTAGCTACTAAAACTGCAAAATCAGTTGCAAAAACTAAGATTTCTGTTAAGTTAGATCCTATGAATTCATTTGAACGTCGTATTATTCATGAAAAGTTAGCAGAGTGGAGAGATGTTTATACTGAATCAGAAGGTGAAGGCGAATCTCGTGCTATCGTGATTAAGCCTAAAAAAAATAATTAATAAAAATCGGTTTCATGTAAATGAAGCCTTTTTTTTATAGATAAATAGTGGTAAAATAACTTATATAAAGGTGATTTTATGAAATTTAGGTTTATGTTAAAATTTTATGTTATTGTAACAATTGTAACATTTAGTTATATTATTTTAAATTCTACATATGAAAATATATATACTTATAAAGCAATTAAAGAATTTAAAGAACAATGTAGTGAAGTGAATTCTTCTTATACCAACCATAAATATTACAATGTTTCACGTGAAACTGAAGAGTCTGCATTTACAAGAAATGGTGGACTTGTAAATCCTGGCGCACCTTTAGATATTATTATTAAATTAGAATCAACCTTTGATTTAGTAGTTACACCTTTTATAAATTTCTTTATTGGTGGTCACGCAGCTATTTGTTGTTACGACTATAAAGATGAAAATATATCTACCTCTTCTTATGATTTGATAGAAACTACTTACAATAACGTATCTACTAAAGCTGAGGTATGTGATAAAAGTTATTGGGAAGACCTTACCTTTACAGATAACTATATTATTCTTAGAGTAAAAGGTTTATCAGAAAATGATAAAGAAATGTGTTATCAAAAGTTATTATCTATGTTAGGAGATCCTTATAATATTACTTTTTTGTTAAATAGAAAAAATTCTCATTATTGTACAGATTTAGCAACAAAAACATTTAATATTGCAAATAAAAATACAAATTATGATGGTTTTGTAACAACTGTATATGACCTACTTGTTTCTCCTGATGTTGAAATAGTTGGTTATAAAGAATATGATTTTAAAAATAATATTTCATCATATTATGGAGTAAATATTAATTTATAAAATAAATATGACACATTAAAACAGACGCAAAAAAAGTCCATAATAAATAAGGTGTTAAGCATAAAGCTTGATACCTATTTTTTTTGCAAATAATACTAAAAATTAACGTACCTGTTACAAAACATAAAAAGGTATCACAAAATGATAAAAATAAATTATGTTTAATAAAGAAAAAAAAGTTAAAGAAGAAAGAAATAATATAATTAATTATAAATAAAGACAACACTTCCTTATCTTTATTTATTGAAATTACAATAAAAATCGAAAAGATAATATATAGTATAATCCAACATATAGAAAATAAAATCGGTGATGGTGCATAAAAAGGTTTATTTAAATTATTATAAAATTCTTTATTGTTTTTAAATATAAAAGAAGGTATAAAGTACATAAATAATATAATTATAAATAATCCAACAAATTTAATTTTTCTCATAATAGAATATCGCCTCTATTTAAGTTTATGTAAGTTAAAAATAATTATGTAAAAATAAATAAAAATATGTTATACTTATATAAGTAGGTGATTTTATGGCATATCAAGCATTATATCGTTCATATCGTCCTCAAGATTTTAAATCTGTCGCTGGACAAAAACATATTGTAACAACTTTACAAAATGCTATAAAACTAAATAAAGTTGCTCATGCATATTTATTCTGTGGTCCTCGTGGTACAGGAAAAACTTCCCTTGCCAAAATTATGGCAAAAGCCTTAAATTGTAAAAATGGTCCTACAATTGAACCATGTAATGACTGTGAAATATGTAAAGGTATCACTAAAGGAATTATATCAGATATTGTTGAGATTGATGCTGCATCTAATAATGGAGTAGATGAAATAAGAGATTTAAGAGATAAGGTTAAATACTTACCTTCTGAATGTAGATATAAAGTTTACATTATAGACGAAGTTCATATGTTATCACAAGGTGCATTCAATGCTCTACTTAAAACCTTAGAAGAACCTCCTGTTCATGTTATCTTTATCCTAGCTACTACTGAACCACATAAGATTCCAGCTACAATCTTATCAAGATGTCAACGTTTTGATTTTCAAGCATTAGATAAAAAAGATATTGTACAAAGATTAAATTATGTTCTTGAAAAAGAAAATATTAAAGCTAATCCAGAAGCTATAGATTTAGTTGCTGATGCCTCAGAAGGTGGAATGAGAGATGCACTGTCACTTTTAGATCAAGCTATTTCTTATTCAACGGATGATATAATATCTGAAGATGATGTGCTTGCTGTATCAGGAAATGTATCTTCTAATTTAATCTTAGAAATGCTTACACATGCTATGAATTCAAATAGTCAAGAAGTACTTTCTATTTTAAATCAAATAATCAGTGATGGAAAAGAAATTCCTAGAATAATTAATGATATAATTATCTTTTTAAGAGATACCCTACTTGCTAAAATAGGTAATACTAATTCTTTAAAAAGTGCTTATAAAACAGAAGCTTATCATTATTTTATGACAAAAATTTCAAATGATGTCATCTATAATTGGTTAGATATTTTAAATGATACAACAAATAATATTAAATTTACGACTCAAAAAAGAGCTTATCTTGAGTTAGGTCTTTTAAAAATGAGTGATTCTAAACAAAATGATTATGCAACGCTTTTATCTAGAATTGAAGCTTTAGAAACACAAATAGCTTTAGGAATTTCTAAACCTAAAATTAAAGAAGAACCTAAGATAAATTTTGTTAATAATTCTAGTAATCTAGATATAAAGCCTATTTTAGAAGTAAGACAAGAAATTCAAAATAATGAGGGATTTATTCAAATTTCTGATATTGAAAATATTATAAATAAAGGAAATAAACAATTAAAACAAAATCTAGAACTTTTAATAAAAGATCCTAATAATAATTATGAACTTTTAAGACAACAATCTATTGGTGCAGTTTGTGAGGATTCCTTTATATTAGTTACTCAAAATAATGCATATGCAAATAGATTAATGAAAAATCCTTATTATAATAAAGTATTAAAAATAGTAGAAAACTATAATCAATTTTATTGTGTTCCACAAGAAATTTGGAATATTATCATAAATGATTTTAAAAATAAAGTTAAATTAGGTGGACAAATAGGTAGTATAAAACTAGATAATATTGTAATACCTATTTTAAAACATATAGAAGAAGAAAACTTATCTTTAGAAGATCAAGTTTATGAAATGTTTGAACGTGATTTAGTAAATATTAAGGAGGAATAAAATTATGAATCAAGCAGCAATGATGAAAATTAAGAAAATGCAAAAAGAAATGATGGACGCTCAAAAACGTATAGGTGAAACAGTTTTTACTGGTAAATCTGGTGGTGGAATGGTAGAAGTTCAAATGACAGGTGAACACGAAGTTAAAAGTGTTAAAATTGATCCAGAAGCTTTAGAATCACAAGAAGATATTGAAATGATTGAAGATTCTTTAGTTGCAGCATTTAATGATGCTATAAAACAAATTGAGCGTGAAACTGAAAAATCATTAGGTGGATTTTCAGGACTTCCAGGTATGGGAGGATTCTTCTAAAAATGGAGTATCCAAAAGCGATAAATGATTTAGTTGAATCATTTTCATCGTTACCTAGTATAGGAAAGAAAACAGCTTTAAGATTAGCTTTATATGTATACTCTAATATGTCTGATGCTAAAGCAAATACATTTGCTAATGCTTTAATTAATGTAAAAAAAGATTTATGTAGATGCAGTATATGTGGAAACATATCAGAAAAAGACATATGTCCTATATGCTTAAATGAACAAAGGGATAGTTCTAAAATCATGGTTGTTGAAGGAATCAAGGATTTAATAGCAATCGAGTCTTTACAATCATATGATGGTACATATCATGTACTAAATGGTGCTATTGATTTTTCGCTAGGTATCAGTGTAGATAATATTAATGTTAAATCATTAATTGAAAGAGTTAGAAAAGCTAATATTAATGAAGTTATACTTGCATGTAATGCAACCTTAGAAGGTGAAACAACTGCACGATATATTAAGGCTTTACTTGAAGAGTATAATATTAAAATAACTCGTCTAGCACATGGCTTACCTATAGGTGGAGATTTATCTTATGCAGACCAAACTACAATATTAGCCTCACTTGAAAATAGAAGAGATTATAATGAATAATAAAATTTAATATTCATATAATTTCTTAGGTGATATTGTGAAAATAATAAAATATTTAATCAAATCGATTTTAATTGGTACGATTAGTATTTTATTAATTAATTTATTAGGTCAATTTTTTGACTTTACTATACCTTTTAATATTATAAATATATTATTAATAGGTATCTTTTATTTACCAGGATTGATTCTTGTACTATTAATTTTATTATTATAATGTGGTGGTTGTATGAAAATCAAATTTTATAGTTTTATAGATAAACAAAAAACATCAATTGAAACAGATTTAATTAAAGAAAGTGATTGGTTCAAATTTTATGATAAAGATAACGAAGGTTTTATTTATTATAAAAAAGAAAGTTCTACTTTAAGATTTAAAAGATGTGGTTTAGCTAATATGAACTTATTATTTGATTTAAATAATAATACGGTTGCTCATTATGAAAATAAATTAGGGTTATCATTTGATATGCTAATTAAAACTAAAAGATTATCAATATCTAAAGAAAAAATCATAATAGATTATGATTATTATCTTGATGGTACATTTCAATCAAATGTTAAATTATATCTAATCGTAGAAAATGCACTTGCAAAAATGTAAACTTTTTAGTAAAATATGTTATGCGTTCTAATGGAGGAATGAATTATGGAAAATATTCAACAAATGTCAATGCTAGAAGTAGCTATTAAATTAATGAATAAAAAAAAGAATAAGCAACCTATTTCTAAAATTATTAAAGAAACTCTTGAAATGAAGGGTATCGAAGATACAGATGGAACATATGCTGCTCAACTTTATATTGATATAACTACAAGTTCTTTATTTGTTTATATGGGAGATGAAGAATGGGATTTAAAGGTTCGTCAATCTTTAGATGAATGGGACAAGGATGGTTCTGCATTCAATACTGATGTTGAAGAAGATGAAGAAGAAATCGAAGAATCTGCAGATGAATATTATTCAATTGATGAAGAAGATGTTCAACCAGATGATGAATATGAATCAGATTATGAAGATGACGAAGAAGAATTAGATTCTGATGATTTAGATACAGAAGTATATGATGAAGATGACGATGATGACGACGATGATAATGACTATATGGATGAAGATTCATATAATAACATTATGGATGATTACGAAGATATGTACGAAGACTAAAAAAAGAGGAGAAATCCTCTTTTTTGTATAAAAACATAATTTCACATAATTAAAATATAATAATACGTTAATTTTTGGTTATAATATAATCGTCTTCTAAAGAAGACTATTCTATCATAATTCTCCCTACACAATAAGATAGAATTCAAAAAGCA
>CAZGBY010000007.1:0-21466 GCA_964524125.1 uncultured Clostridium sp. | reverse complement strand
AGAAGACTATTCTATCATAATTCTCCCTACACAATAAGATAGAATTCAAAAAGCAAAAACTAACTCTCCCTAGAAATAAGAAGCTAATCGCTTCTTATTTCACTTTATAGAGTAATTAAAATATGGTACAATTAATTGAGGTGGTATATATGTTTAATATTGCATATGTTGAAGATGAACCAAATCTAGCTAATTTAGTATGTAAATATTTAATAAGCGAAGGCTTTGAAGTAACTAAATTTACAACAGGTGAAGAAGCTTTAGAACATATTAACGAAGGTTTTGATTTATGGATTTTAGATATAATGTTACCAGGTGGATTAAATGGTTATGATTTAATAAAAAAAATAAGAAGTATATATCCTAAAATGCCTGTAATTTTTACATCAGCTCGTGATCAAGATATTGATAGAATTATGGGACTTGAACTTGGTAGTGATGATTATATATCAAAACCATTCTCTATTAGGGAATTAATGTTAAGAATTAAAAATTTACTAAATAGAGTGTATTCAAATATAGATTTAGTAGAACATATAATTGAATATAATAATTATAAATTAGATTTTGATAAACGTATTGTTACAGAAAATGATAAAAATTTAAATTTAACTGCTAAAGAATATGACTTATTAATGTTTCTAGTTAAAAATAAAGGAAAAGCATTTTCAAGGGATCAAATCTTAGATGCTGTTTGGGGTCAAGAATATTTTGGTTCAGATAGAGTAGTAGATGATTTAATGCGTAGATTAAGACAAAAATTACCTAATTTATCTGTAGAAACAATTTATGGTTATGGATATAGATTACTATGAGAAAATTTAAATTTAATAGTCAATTATTAATCTTATTTTTATTTTTATTACTTATATCTACTGGTATATTTGGTTTAATTATATTTAGTAGAGTAAAAACCATTTCTCAAGTACAAACATATGAAAGACTTGAATCATTTATTCAAATTACTATGGATGATTGGCAAGACACAGAAGATACTCCGGATAGTGATGATGTAATAAATATAGGTTCTATTATAGGAACTGTTGATATAGTTTCTAATAATTCTAATGTATTAAAAATTTCTGAAAATGTTAATGATATATTTAATCTTAAATATTTACCCGATGTTTTAAATTCGTTTGAACTAAAAGAAAACTCATCTGGTCATAATATGATTAAATTATCAAATAGAACTATAATATATTATGCATATAAAACAACAGTATCAAGAAATGGAACTTATAATTTTATAGTAGCTATTACAAATAATAATTATGCATCTAGTTTCTCATCTTCTACAAGTTCTCAAATAATACTTATATTTGGAGTTATCTTTATTTTTGCATTCTTCATATTAGGTTTATGGAGTAGTTCGTATGTATCTCGTATAAATAGACTTAAATTACATATTGCAAACTTAACCGGTAGTAATTATAAAGAAGAATATGAAGATGATGGATCTGACGAACTTGCAGATTTATCTAAATCAATAGAACAAATGCGTCTTGAAATTTTAAAAAATGAATATACTAAACAAGAAATGTTACAAAATATTTCTCATGATTTTAAAACACCAATTGCAGTTATAAAATCATATGCAGAAGCTATTGAAGATGGTATGGTATCTACATCTGATGCAAAAAAAATCCAAAATCAAGCAACTGTATTGCAACATAAAGTTAATATATTACTTCAATATAATAGACTTGAATATCTTGAAAAAAAAGAGCCATTTATTGATTGTTCTATTAAAGAAATAGTTAATAATGTAGTTAGTTCATATCAATATCAAAAACTTGATATAGATTTTATACTAGACTTAGATGATTCTTATTTTAAAGGATATCAAGAAAATTTTTATACAGTAATTGATAATATTGTTGATAATGCTAAACGTTATGCTAAAACATGCATAAAAATAACATTAAAAGACGGAATACTTAAAATATATAATGATGGTGAACATATTGCAGAACATTTCTTAACTGGAACATTTAAACCTTATGAAAAGGGTTCAAAAGGTCAGTTTGGGCTTGGAATGTCTATAGTTAAGAAAACACTAGATTTCTTTGAATATGATTTAAATGTAAGAAATGAAGAAGTAGGAGTAACATTTGAAATAAAGAAACATAAAAATATAAATATTTATACACAGTAAAGAGGTCTCATTTTGGCCTTTTTTTGTTAATTCCTTTCGACCGCTTGCGACCGTGGTCGTTAGTTTCATCGACCGCTTGCGACCGTGGTCGAATTAATATATGTTTGAAATCTACTTATAAAAATGCTATAATTAAAATATAAAGGATATGATAAAATGTTCAGTAAAGATATTAGTGAATTAAAAGAAAATAGTTTGTTTGAATTTAAGAAAGCTAAAGGTGGTTTACCTAATTCACTTTGGGAAACATATAGTAGTTTTGCTAATTCAAATGGAGGTACTATAATTTTAGGTATAGATGAACCTCAAAAAAATGTATTTATATCGGCTAAATTAACGACCGCAGAAGTATTAGAATTACAAAAAACATTTTGGGACATAATTAATAATACTCAAAAAGTGAGTGTAAATATCTTAGTTGATAAAGATGTTTATATTGATGAATACGATGGTTTTCCTATTTTAGTTATAAAAGTAAGAAGAGCTAATAGAGATGAAAAACCTGTTTATATTCATAATAATCTTTATAATGGTACTTATAGAAGAAATCACGAAGGAGATTATCATTGTACTAAAAGTGAAATAGATTTAATGATTAAAGATTCAACCAATCAAAGTAATGATAAAACTTGTTTAGAAGAATTTTCTTTAGAAGACTTGAATAAAGAATCAATTTCTAGCTATAAACAAATGTTAAAAGCGTCAAATCCTAGTCATATATTTCTTACTATGCCCGATGATCAATTTTCTGTAAATTTAGGAATAGCTAGAAAAGGTTCTGATGGATTATTACATCCTACTCGAGCAGGATTATTGATGTTTGGAAATGAATACCGAATCACGGATGAATTTAGTCACTACTTCCTAGATTATCAAGATCATAGAGTCGAAACTCCGGATATAAGATGGATTGATAGAGTACAATCTTCATCTGGTGATTGGAGCGGAAACGTGTTTGACTTCTTTTTTAAGGTATATAATAAATTAATTAGCGATTTAGTAATTCCATTTAAATTAGATGGCATTCAACGAGTTGATGACACAAAAATGCATAAAGCAATAAGAGAAGCACTATGTAATACCCTATCAAATGCTGATTATTATGGCACAAGAGGTGTCGTAATTAATAAATATAAAGAAAAAATTGAATTTTCAAATCCTGGTAGTATGCGCATGAGTGTTGAAGAAGCGTTTGCAGGTGGAAATACTGATCCAAGAAATGAAACGATTCTTAAAATTTTTAATTTAATTAAAATTGGTGAAAGGGCAGGTACAGGAATGCAAACTATATTATATGCAATTTCTACATTTGGTTATAAATTGCCTATTATGGAAGAAAGTTATAATCCTGATAGAACGAAATTAACTATTTACTTTGAAGAAGAAACTTTAAATACAAAAAGGTTTGAAAATGATAATTATGATTATATTGATAAGAATCAATTATCCATTGAAGAAGAAAAAACATTAAAATACTTTAAACTTAATCAAATAGTTACAAGACAAGAATTAGAGAAATATTTACTATGTGGAAAAACGAAATGTAATAATATATTAAATACTTTATTACAAAAAGGTTTAATTTTTAAAATAAATTCAGGTAAACATGTTAAATATTGTTTAAATTCATAATACATACAAATATGGAACTATAATAAAAAAGGCTATGAATATTATCCGGTTTATTTCATAGCTTTTTATAATAATTATTTATTTGGTGTTTCATAAGGATAATAATAATTTATTTCCTCATCAAAAGTAATATAATCAAGATAAATAGAAAGTAGTAAATATCTCATATTAGTTTCTTCATCTGAAATAATAATATGGTCTTTACCTGCCGCTTCTAAGATGCCTTTAAATATCTTAGATCCCCACTGACTTTGTTCAAAATTCATATATACAGATATTTTTTTGCCTAAATTTAATCTTAAAATATTTTCAATGTAAGATTCTTCATTTAAAGTATTTTGATTTGTTTGATTTTGCATATATGGCCCATACATAGGACCTTGATAATAAGGATAAGGCATATAATTACAATAATTCATTTTCATTTCCTCCTAGTAACAATTTTCACTATCAAGTGGTTGGTAGAAACAATGACTTTTATATCGACCACTATTATACTGACCAAACCAAGATTCTCTACAATCTTCATCAAAAGGATTATAAAACCACATCGCAGTTGTAGCTGGTACAAATCTTTCACCATTAATAACTCTTCTTGCAAGCTTTTTATCAACTTCTCTAGCTCTTTGATTAAAGTATGATTTAGTTACAGCTTCAAAACCTCCAGGTGATTGATAAACCATTTTTGTTATTGTATTAATATTTTTAAAGTCTAAACAATTTCCTCTTACTCTATTAATACCAACATTCCCAACTAATAACATCCCAAGTTTACCTTCACCTTCAGCTTCGGCTCTCATTAGTCTTGCAAGTAATGCAATTTCTTCTTCAGTATATTTAACTACAGCCATTATCTCACCTATTAAAATATATGAAATAATTTATAATATATAACTATTTTCTTGAAACAATTTTAAAAAGTGATAAAATTATATGCAGTATTTTGTGTGGTGATATGATGAAAGAAAATAAATTAACAACATCCTCTTTATGGAAAGGCATTTTAATATTTAGTCTACCATTGTTTTTAAGTAATTTACTTCAAGTATTATTTAATATGACCATATTTTACTAATCAAATTGTAACCACAAAAGTTATATTATAGAATATAAAATTCAAGGGATTTAATTCTTTTTTTATAAAATTGAATAAAATCCTTTTTATTTTGTAAAAAAAAATAGATTTGAGGTTCGAAATAGTTATACCCTCTTACTTTATAATATTGATGTACAAAGAAATTGGAGATTTAAAAATTATAAAGAATGGCCATCCTCCAGTATTGTATAAAAAACTCTATATCATTTAAGATGCTTTAAAATTTATAGATAAATAAGTTTTTTTAGAAAAAAAACAAAAAAGATAAGTAAAAAGTGATTTATTTACGGTTATATAAGTGAAGATCAATTAAATGTATTCTTGAAAAGGGAGAAAAAAATGAAAATAAGCATTATTAATCCCAACATAACAATTGGGATAGCTCATATATACTTTATATTTCAAAGAAATAGAGTAAATAGTTTATAAAAGTTATTCAATATGAGCGCTCAAATATTAATAGTAAATTTAAAAGTGCACATTAAATTTTACTGTTATAACTTTTTATATTCGAAGGGTTAAATATGTCTATTGTAGCTATTTTCTGTTATGTATTTGGCGAATTATATAAACTAATATTTAGGAAAAAGCAAGAATACTATAGTTTTATACCAATTTTTACAACTATTTTTGGTGGGATATTAAGTATATTTATTTATTTTACAAATCCAGAATTATTAATGAATATTGATAATGTTTGGAAAGCATTAGAATTTGGATTTGTTTCTGGTGCTAGTAGTACGGGCACTAATCAAATTATTAAACAGTTATTAAAAAAGGAGAATTTAGAAAATGAGTAGTTATTCAAATTACACAAATACTGGAAGTTCATCATCTTCTGGTAGTCAAGCAACAAACACAACAAAAACTTATTATGAAAAAAAAGAACTATATCTAAAAGGAAGTATAGTTTTATGTCAACATGGATTTTTAGGACGCGATGACACTTTAAATCCATTATTTCAAAATCTTAAAGAAAATACATTATCTTCATTCTTTAATTGTAAATTTTGTGATGGAATCCTTAAGGCTAGTGAATTGTCATCAAATAATTGTGCGGTTAAAGAAGTTGTAGATGCGTTTGTAGATAATCAAACAAATAATTATTTTATTAGAACGTTATTCGAACATCCTAAAGCTGGTCATGTAAGTAATCAAGCTAATGAATTAACTAAAATAATAAAATTTATTAAAGCAGAACTAAAAGAAAAGGGAATTAATGACGTACCAATTGTTTTAGTTGGTTATAGTAAAGGAGGAGTTGTAAATTGCAAATGTGCAATCAACAATCAAAATGATCAAATTATTGATAAAATTATAAATGTTGGGACACCTCATACTGATACATTGGTTCAAGATTTAATTCAAATTCTAGGAGATTCTTTAAAGAATGAAGCAACTATATTTGACTTAGCCAATTCTCTTGCAAATAAAGCAATTCAAGCACTTGTTGATTTAGTAAATGCAGGTATCGATATTCTTATGAATGAAAATATTATTTATAAGGATTTGAAAAAAGAATGGAATGCAATGTTAAATTATCCTAAGTTTACACCTATTGCCGCTGAAGCTATTGAAATTAATGGCGTATTTAAAGGAGATTTTATAGTGCCTAGTTACTCTGCTATGGCAACTGATTTTAAAGGTAAGACATATAGTGCAATAGAATCAAATTTTATTGTTAAAGATGATAAGGTTACCATTGAGACTGAAAAACTCAAGAAGTCGTTAGGCGAGGCTGATTTTGTAGTTGATTTATTAGCAGCTGGTGTTGAGACAGCTACAGGAACTGATATAATCGGAATTATTGAATTGGTTTATGATATTATTGGAAATTTAATTAACAATGATGGAGACTTAGTGAAAGCATTAAAATTAGCACATTGTTCTATTCCAATAATTAATAATAAAGATTTTATGTTAACACATTATACAATTGGTATGAGAGTTTTAGCTGGATTAAATGCATAAGTTGAACTTTGAAAGGAGAAAATATGATAAGAAAAATACTTTGTAGAATTGTATCGAATTGTTATGCATCATTTTCTGGAAAGGTTTGCAAAGATAAAGAAGTTGCAAATCTTAGAAATAATTGTATAACTGAAAATGAGAATCTTGATACATTGATGGAAATACATGAAAAAATCATTTCAAAAGAAGGAATTAAAATTGATGAATTACTTGATGATATTTATAGAATATCAAAATATGATGTAAAAAAAGATGTATCTTTATATATTGATTTATTTAGAGTTTCATCATCTAATAAATATAATGAATTAATTAAAGTAATTTATTATAGTAAAATACCTAATAAATTAAAATTATTATATTTAGAAACAATTTTTAATAATATTTACTTTAAAGAATATAAAGAAATGCTTTTATTTAGACCATATTATTTAGAGACTATAAAACGTGTAATTAAATCAAATAAAAATTTTGTGACAGATTTAAAAAAACTTACAGATTATTACATTACAAAAAGAAAAATTATTTCTCTAGAGGAAATAGAAAAAATAGGAATTGAAATTAATAAAACATTGAAACAATTTATAAAATTTGGAAATATATATTACTTTGGATCATATGCTAAAGGTACTCAAGATATTTATAGTGATTTAGATCTTTTTATAGAAGTCGAAGAAACTAATGTTTTACCATCGATGATTGATGCTATGATAATGAATCATATTAAAAATGTATTTGATGTAGATTTAGATGTAAGTATTCATTTTATTGGAAAAGATTATAATGAATTCGAACAAGAAATATTGAGTTATGCAAAGAAAATAAATATTAATTAATAATATAAAATAGAAGTCTAGAAACTAGTTATATTTCTAGATTTCTTTTTTTGATAAGTATATGTTATATCCTATGATAACGGTAGACAAACTGTAAAAAAGATGTATAATAAAATATGTAGGAGATGAGGTTTAATGAAAAAATATTTAGTAATGATTATTGTATTTATGTTTTTTTTAATATCTTGTGGTGAAAAGAACTTTGATTTAGAAGAAGCGAAAGAAAAAATTGTAAATATGGGCTATGTTATACAAAATGAATATGTAACTGAAGATGAAATTGAAAAGATTGATAGTGTGATTTTAAGAACTATGAAATATGATGGATATGATGTCAATGATTTAGATTTGGGAGTTAATTATTATATTAAATATTGGATGGAAAAATATCCAATTACGTTTTCTTATGATTGGATAGAAATTATTTGCTTTGAAAATGATGATAAAGCTAAACAACTTTATGAATATTTTATTGAATCAAGAGACTCGACTGCCACATATAAATGTCGATTATCAGGTAGTTATGTTATATCGTGTAAAAATGAAAATGTTATGAAAGAATTAGGTGGCAAATTTAAGTAATCAGTATTTCCATTGCAAATAATACTTAAAATATTTGTAAAAATAAGGTTAAATTTTTATTATATAATTTAATATCTATAAAAATGTGTATTAGAGCTCTTTTAATTAGAAAAAAAGTTTCTAAATTAATTAATTTTATCTATACTATAGATATAAATCGAAAGTGCTTTAATTATAAATTCATATATTTTTGATTATAATTTATCCCCTAGCAAAGTGTTAGGGGCTTTTTAAGTGGGTTTAAATCTCATTTAAGCGGGAGGTATGTAAACAAATGCCTTTCTATTTATTTCTAATAAAAGCTGTCTAAGTTCGTGCATAAAATAACATCAAAATGCTTTGAATTAATTAAAAAAACTTAATATTTTTAAGCCATAATGCTTTTTGTAAATGGTAAATGATAGAATTCCATTTGATTTTGGAGATTGTGAAAGCGATGTAAGATATACAGTTAAAGAAAACTATATTTTAATATCGAGAAAATTATTAAATAATTTTCCAAAATAGCTAAAGAATTAGTACTAAATATCGTCATTACTTTCAATTTTGTATAATGGAAAGTGATATAGATTTTCCTTTGAAAGATGAGTGGTTAGAAAACTTAAAAATGTATAAATGCGTCTTGATACAACCAATTCAGAAATAATGAACGGGCTATTACCTACAACCACTTGAACTAGACGCATTTGCGTTTACAAAATACTATTTTAAGAAATATTTAAATCAAGGAATAATTCAACTGTACGAATCATTTAAATATGTATTTGATTTTTATATAAAAATATTTTAATTGATAAATAAATATTTATATAAATTGTTTATTATTTTTAATATATAGAAATAGTGTATAATTTCAAAGCCTAGATTTTTATGATGAATAAAAACCAGAATTATTTATATTTAATAAGTAAGTTGTTACATAATATTATAGAACTTGATGAGGATAAACAAGAAATTTATGCTGTATTTAATAAAAAGAAAGAATTAGTTACTTTTAGTAAAGAGAATTGTTTTAATAAACAATACTTATTATATAAAACAACTCCAGAATCATTATATATATTTTTAAGAGGATATATATATGCTGAAATTGATTTTATACTAATTAAAATAATAGAAAAAAGATTAATTAAAAAACTATCTATAGATGATATGGCTAAAACTTTAAAAATAACTTCGAAAGATTACATATCATTAGAAGAAGGTTTATTAAATTTAAATGAAAAACAAAGAAAGGAAATATTTAAAACTTTAAATATTCAAACAGATGATATCGAAGAATATTTTAATAAAAATTTTAAGTTGATGATACATGAATGATAAAAGATGAAACAAGTGCCAAAAACATTAGAAATCAAACAGAACTATTAATCTTATTAAATGGTCATATATTAGAATATGATTATATCTATAGTATATTTGAAATATCATCTAAAACATTTAAAAGGGATATTTTATGTATTAAAGAAACATTATTTAATATATATGATGAAGATACAAGATTAATAAAAATAAAAGGTAAATTAGCATATAAATTATTAATTCCTCATAGGCCAATCTTGTTACTATAATATTATATGGTCTAGGCAATAAAATTGAGATAAAGGCTACCTTTACATTAAAGTTTAAAAGTAGTATTATTAAATTATAAAGCTTTTTTTAAAATTTAATGATGAATAAATCTTTAATATTAGTATATTGATAATTATATTTATTTGTGAGGTATGTATATGTTTTGGTTTTTCGATTTGTGGTGTCCTTTTATTATTTATGGTGAATCTGATTATAAGAATTATGAATACTTAAATAAACTGTTTAAAAAGCCTTTATACAATAGTGAAATTATTATGTTTGATATGGAAAAAGATTCTTTAGATAGCGTATTATTGTCATTAAAATCAAAATCATCAATATATCATTCAAAAATATTGATAATTAATAATCTGAATTTTTATATATGCCAGAACTTTATGATCCATATTTAGTTGAAGAATTTATAAATTCTTTGAATACGAATAAAAAGTGGAACAATTGCATAATAATTACAAATACTTTAAAAGGAATTAATCCTGAAATTAAACGAAAATTAGATTCAAAAGCAGCCTATTTAAAGACTGATGATTCTAAAAGTGATGAAAGATTTAATTTATTATGTATGCTAGTAGAAAGATTTATGAGAATTAATAATGATGCTGTAGAAAAGTTGTTAAATGAATTTGAAAATAAAACGGATATAGTTTATGATAAACTCCCTGATATATTATATAAAAACGAAATAAACCATTTAAGTATTGATAATGTTGATGAAATTACACGTATTATTAAAGAATCTTAAAATTATCTATTTTAAAAAAATAATTTAATTTATATTGATAAATAGTTAAATAATCAAAATGAAATTTAATAAGTATTATCTATGATTGAAATTAGACATGTTTTGTCTGTGAAATAAAATAAATAATTTATCCTTATACTATGTATAAGGATTTTTTTTAAATATTTATGAAAACATACCCATAGTATGTCCAATAGTATTTTATATAATTAAATTATGAATTAGGCCTAGTTCAAATTTATTAATAATAAAGGAGAACAAAATAATGGAAACATTATCATATAAAGAATTTTTAATAACATTAAAATATGCAGCACTTAAGTATTTAGATAAATATCCTTATACTCAGGAAATAGATGTATTTTATGATGAAAAGACAAAGGAAATAGTATCAATAATAAAAATGCCATATATGTTTCAAATTAAACAATTTAAAACTACATTAGCAGAATTTATTATATATGTAACTACAATAACTAATCCAGATATAGATATTAACTTAATTAAATTAAGAATGTATAGAATCTTCTTTAATAAGTCTAAAGAAGAATTTGCTAGTATATTAGGATGTAGTGTTGAACAATATGAAAAAATAGAATTAAATAATGATTTTAATTATGTTGTTGATAAAACTTTGTTATCCAAATTAAATGTCCCAAATATAGATATAGATCATATGGTGAAACTATGAGTTTTATAGAAGCGAGTTTTCATCATGAAAGAATACTGTACATATTGTTTGATTTTTTATTATACAAAAAAATAAATACCAAATATTATGTTGAAAAGTTTGAAGTTTCCAAAACCACAATAAAAAAAGATATTAATTTAATAAAAGAGTTTCTTATTGACCAATTTGGTGATGATATCTATATAGTTTATAATAGAAAACAAAAAAATTTTGAATTAATAGTTATAAAGGGAAAATTATTTAATATAGATTTACCATTTAAAATTTAATTAATAAAAATAAAGTAATTTATAAAGAGTTCTCTCTATCCTATTGAGGAAGGTTTGGTGTATAATATGTATTTAATCAAAATCGATCACTGGATTTTTATGTAATAAAATGCTATAAGAATAAGTGTGAGAAAAGAATAAGAACCCTTTTGGTTAATTATAAAAAAATAGGATAAAATAGTTTCAAATTTATTGATAACTGACGTAGCTGTTATTGGTAGTCTTTCATTATGAACGGTTCTTTATTCAGTAGGTCAAACTACAATACTTGTCACATTATTTACAGGTTTTTCTACTAATATGGTTAATGATGTAAATGTTATAGTTGCTAGATATATAGGAACAAAAGATAAAAACGACTTACACAAAACAATTCATACATCTTTTAAAATATATTTAACTACAGCCATTATCTCACCTATTAAAATATATGAAATAATTTATAATATATAACTATTTTCTTGAAACAATTTTAAAAAGTGATAAAATTATATGCAGTATTTTGTGTGGTGATATGATGAAAGAAAATAAATTAACAACATCCTCTTTATGGAAAGGCATTTTAATATTTAGTCTACCATTGTTTTTAAGTAATTTACTTCAAGTATTATTTAATATGACTGACGTAGCTGTTATTGGTCGATTTTCTTCATCAACTGCACTTGGTTCCGTAGGTTCAACTACAATACTTGTTACATTGTTTACTGGATTTTTAATTGGTATGGGTAATGGTGTAAATGTTGTAGTCGCAAGATATTTAGGTACGAAAGATAAAGAAGGTTTGCACAATACAATTCATACATCTTTTATAATATGTTCATTTACAGGTTTTATAATCTTTTTACTTGGCTTTTTTTCTTCCAAATATTTACTTATCTTATTAAAAACACAAGAAGAATTTCTACCAGGTGCAATCCTATATTTAAAAATCTATTTCATAGGAATGCCAGCAAATGCTATATATAATTATGGCGCAGCAATTTATAGTGCTAAAGGAAACACTTCAAAACCACTAATATTTTTAACAATTTCAGGAGTATTTAATGTTTTGCTTGACCTTATTTTTGTAATTATATTTAATATGTCAACAGAAGGTGTAGCACTTGCGTCTATTATAAGTCAATATATTTGTGCTACATTATTAATTGTCTCTTTACATCTTGAAAAAACTGATATTTCTTTAAAATTTCAAGATATAAAAATATATAAAGGAATTACTAAACAAATAATAACTTTAGGCTTACCATCTGGTTTTCAATCTGCCATCTTTGCAATAGCTAATTTATTTATTCAATCAGGTGTAAATTCTTTCGATTCAGTTGTAGTAAAGGGAAATAGTGCAGCTATAAATGCTGATTCAATAGTATTTAATGTAATGGCTGCTTTTTATACTGCATGTGCAAGTTATATGAGTCAAAATTATGGTGCAGGTAAAAAAGAAAGATTATTACCATCTTATTTTATTTCTTTATTATATTCTTTCTTAACAGGTTTAATTTTAGGTTGGTTATTACTTATATTTGGTCATCAATTTCTATCATTATTTACATCAGAGTATGATATTATTCAAGCAGGATATGAGCGTTTAAAAATAATGTCAATATCTTATGCATTTGGTGCATTTATGGATAACACAATCGCCGCTTCTCGTGGTATAGGTAAAAGTTTAATTCCTACTATTATTGTAATATCTGGATCTTGTGTATTTAGAGTAATTTGGGTTTATACAATATTTGCACATTTTCATACTATGACATCTTTATATTTAGTATATATTTGTTCATGGGGTTTAACTGCAGTATTTGAAATTGTATATTTTATATATGCATATAATAAACAACTTAAATTATTAGATAATAATATGCTTTATAATAGATAATTATATCTAATCAAAACGTTTTCATAATTACAATAGTAATTTTTTATGATATATTTTATTTACTGGAGTTGTTAAGATGAATACAATTAAAATAGATGTAATATCTAATGGTATTGCATATGGTCAAGCATTAAATGTAAATGAAGATTTAATTATAAAACAGGGCCTATGTTCTAATTCATTACTAGAAAAACAAATATTTACTCAAACATTAAAGGATGTAATCAATGATTTAGAAAATATTAAAAATAATGATATATTTAAAGATGAAGAATTTTTAAATGTTCATATTATGATTTTAAAAGATATTACATTGACAAATGAAGTTTATAAATTAATTGATGAAAAAAGATATTTTGCATGTAAAGCTTTTAATGAAGTTATTAATTCTTATATATCTCGTTTTAGTGAAGCTAATTCTATTTATTTACAAGAAAGAAATTTAGATTTAAAAGATATTAGAAGAAGAGTAATAAAGAAATTAAATCATAAATTTTTTAATGATGTTTTACCACAAAAGATTATATTAATTTGTGATGAATTATATCCATCTTTATTAATGGAATATAAAAATAATATAGCTGGTGTTGTGTCTAAAAAAGGTGGAGCTACATCTCATGGTGCAATTCTTTGTAAAGCAAGAGAAATACCTTATGTTGTATCTAAAGAAGAAATTAAAGAAGGTACTAATTTAGTAATAGATACTCGTATTAATTCTTTATTAATTGATGTAAATAATGATATTTTAAAAGACTATCATGACCTAAAAAAAGAAATTAAAAATAATAGAAAAATAGACGATTATTCTAAATATAAAATTAAAGTATTAGCTAATGTATCATCTAATGATGATATCGATAGAGTACTTAATTATAATATGTATGGTGTAGGTTTATATAGAACAGAATTTATATTTATGAATTTAGATCATCCTATGTCTTATAATGATCAATTTTTAGTATATTCAAATGCAGTAGAAAAACTAAATGGAAAATGTATTACTTTTAGAACATTTGATATTGGTGATGATAAACAACTTAAATATATACACACATCTAAAAAAGGTATAGATAATTATAAAAAGAATAAAGAATTATTTAAAGATCAAGTATTAGCAATGATAAATTCAAATAAATATTCAAATATGAAGATAATGTTTCCTATGATTGAAACGGTAGAAGATTTTAATTATTTAAAAGATTTAACATATAAATTAAAACGAGAAGCTTCTAATGAATCATTTATTAAAGTAGGTATGATGTTAGAAACTAAAAAAGCTTTAGATAATATTTCGGATTTTAAAGATATTGATTTTATGTCTATAGGTACTAATGATTTAACTGCAGAACTTTATAACATTAATCGTAATGATATATTAAATTATGGAGATTATATTGATTCATTAATAGATAAGCTTAAAATAGTAGTTAATCATTGTCAAATGTATAATATTGAACTTTCTATATGCGGAGAACTTGCAGGAATCCCTGAGGTATTAAAGAGATTATATGAAATAGGTATTAAACAATTTAGTATATCTCCATCTAATGCTAAAGCTATTGATATAGCTTTAAAAGAATGTTTAAATAAAAAAGAATGTTAATTCATTTATTAATAGTATAAATTTATATATAAAGAATAAGCTAATAAAAAGGAATGTTTATATACATATTCATTTCTTTTTTTTAATTAATAATATTAAAGTATTTTTTCATATAATTAATAGAGGTTTTAATATGCAAGGATATACTTTTAAAAAGAAAATATTATTAGGAATAATTATAGGTTTTGCTTTGATAATACCTGGAGTAAGTGCATCTTCGTTATGTATAAGTTTTGATTTATATAATGAAATAATATTTAAATTATCTAAAATAAAAGAAGAATTTAAAGAAAGTATTAAATATTTATTACCATTCGTTATAGGTTTAACTATAGGAATAGTATTTGGTGTTATATTTGTAAAAACATTACTTAATATCTTACCGTATTCTTTTATATTTTTATTTTCAGGTATTATGTTAGGTTCTTTTAAATATAAAGTACTACATAATTATAAAAGATATTATATGATTCATTTAATAATTGGTATATTAATCCCGGTAATTATATGTATATTATCTTATAAATCAAATAATAAAGAAAATTTAAGTCTTACTTTTAAGTCAATACCTATTTATATATTATTAGGTTTATTAATATCTATATTGGAATTAATACCAGGAGCATCATCATCTGCTATATTAATATCTTTGGGATATTTTAATCCTTTAATAAATTCTTTGTCAATAAAATATATACTTAACAATAGATATATTATTTTTATATATTTATTACTAATTTGTGGTTTATTAATAGGAATTATATTTATAAGTAAGGTTATAAATAAGTTATTATCTAAATATAATTTATCTTATTTAATATTAGGGTTAAACATAGGTGCTATTATAGTATTATTTATAAATAAATCTTCTTTAACATTATATAAATCATTTAATATTTCAAATAATTTATATGATTTAATATTAGGGTTTATCTTATTTATTCTTAGCTTAATAATATCTTTTAAATCATCTAATACATAGCTAAATTATGAGTGATATATAATTGAAAAAAATAATTATCAAATGTATAATATAAATACTTGGTGGTGATTATTTTGAAAAGAACATATGCAGTAAAAGAAATAGCTACATTTTTATATTCATCTGGTGACTTAACTAATGAATTCTTTCAAAATAATACAAAAATAGATGGTAAGAAAGCTCATTCATTTTTACAACGTAAATATAATGATGATTCTAAAAAAGAATATTATATAAAACATACTTTTAGATATAAAACAGATGAAATAACAATTCATGGTTTTATAGATGGTGTACTAAAAGAAAATGGTTCTATAATTTTAGAAGAAATTAAATCTACAAAAGAAGATTTAAAAAAAATAGATTTAGATTATCATAAAGAACATTTAGCTCAGCTTAAACTATATGGTTATTTATATGCATATTTAAACAATATGTCTAATGTTAATTTAAGATTAACATATGTAAGTGTATCTGATTATAAAACTAAATCATTTAATATAAATATACCATTTGAAGAATTATCAAAATTCTTCATTAAATCAATAGATGATTATACTTCTTGGTATCAAACTTTATATGAAAACTCTAATTTAAAATTGAATACTTTAAAGAATATTGAATTTCCTTTTAAAACAAAACGTCAGGGTCAAATAGATTTAATGAAAGCTTCATACCTTACAATGAAATCAAACTCTATACTATATGCAATAGCTCCTACAGGAATAGGCAAAACTATGGCTGTTATATTTTCTACTTTAAAAAGTATGACTAAACATAATGAAAAATTATTTTATTTAACAGCTAAAACTGTAGGAAAAGAAGTAGCTATAAAATCATTTGAAATGTTAATTCAAAATGGTCTTAACCTTCATGTTATTGCTTTAAGAGCTAAACAAAAAAGTTGTCAAATGAATTATGAACATTGTGATCCTGAAAAATGCCCTTACGCAAAGGGATATTTTGAAAGATTAAGACAAGCTATAGAAGATATATATAATAATGAACTTGTATATACATATGATAAAATACTTGCATATGCAAATAAATATACATTATGTGCATTTGAATTTTCTCTTGACCTGTCTTATTTTTGTGATGCGATTATATGTGATTATAATTATGTATTTGACCCTAAAACTCATTTGATAAGATATTTTGATGAGGATGAATATCAACCTAAGATTTTAGTTGATGAAGCGCATAATTTAGTTGAACGTTCAAAAGAAATGTATAGTGCAAAGCTTGATAGCAATATACCTTATTATTTAGAAGCTTTAATATCTTCTTATGATAGAAGCGTTACTAAAAATGTAAAGAATTTTTATAAAGAACTTGAAAAATATAACGAATTAATTAATGAGGATTTATTTTATTTTTCACATTTTTTAGATGAAGTAATGTTATCAAACTTAAAACAATTTGTATCTAAATGTGAGATAATACTTTCTGATAATAAAGATATTAAAGATAAAGATGTTATTTTAAAGTATTATTTTGCTATAAAAGATTTTACTGATACATCTGAATATTTTGAAGAAAATCATATTTTCTTAATTAAACAGCAAGAAGATAAATCATATGAAATTATACTTAAATGTTGTGATGCATCTTCATTTATTTATGAAACTATTAAATTAAAAACAAAGGGTATAGTTTTCTTTAGTGCCACTTTATTTCCTATAAATTATTATATGGATTTACTTACTAAAGGAAATGGTAAATATATAAGTTTACCTTCTCCTTTTGATAAAGATAATTTAAAATTAATTATCCAAGATAATGTATCTACAAAATATAAAGATAGACAAAATTCAGTAATTGATATTTGTAATGTTATTAATATTTTAGTAAATTCTAAAAAAGGTAATTATATTGTATTCTTTCCAAGTTATAAATATATTGAACTTATACTTGAACATTTAGAGGTATCAAACACTGAACTTATAATACAAAAATCAAATATGAATGATAAAGAAAAAGATAAAATATTAGATAAGTTTAAAAATACAAAAAAAGCACATTTAGGATTATTTGTACTTGGTGGCTCATTTTCTGAAGGTATTGATTTTGAAGGTGACTTACTTAATGGTGTTATTATTGTAGGAGTTGGGCTACCTATGGTAAATGTTGAAAATAATATATTAAGTAATTTCTTTGAAGAAAAGTATTCTAAAGGATTTGATTATGCATATACATATCCAGGTTTTAATAAAGTAGTACAAGCTGCAGGTAGAGTAATTAGAACTGAATATGATAAAGGAATAGTAATACTTATTGATCAAAGATATAAATATAGATTATATCAAGAATTAATGCCCGATGCTTGGTCTGACAGATTGTATATAAATAATCTTAAAACAATAGGAAGTATAATTGATTCATTTAATGATGAAGATAGTAAACCAATAAGTTAAAATAAACACGATTTTGTTGATTTTTATTGAATTACTATCTAAAATGTTTTATAATTAAAGCACATAGGGAGTAGCATGGTATTATGTACTCGTTTAATCGTCAGCACGAATTTTTAAAATTTCGGTTAAACTATAAAATGCAAGACTATTACAAAATGATTGTAATGGTCTTTTTTGTATTTATAAGAATTAAAGAAGTGGTGATTAAAATGTAGAATATAATAAAAAGTGGTAGTAATTTATTTAATAAAAGAATATAATTATTTATAAAGAAAAGAGGTTTTGTTAATATGACATATATTATTTTAATTATTGTTTTGATTGTGGTTTTCTTTGTACTACTATTTGCTTCTAGCTATATTAAAGCTAAACCGGATGAAGCTGTAATGGTTTCTGGTGCAGGAAAATCAAAGATTTTAATTGGCCATGCAGGATTTAGAATTCCATTCCTTCAAAGAAAGGATACACTTCATCTAAAAGCATTCCAAGTAGATGTAAAAACAGAAGATTCTATACCTACAAAAGAATTTATTAATATTAATGTAGATGCGGTTGCTAACTTAAAGATTTCGTCAGATCCTAAATTGTTAGAACGTGCATTTCAATCACTTTTATGTATTTCAGAACAAGACAGAATATCTCAAGTTCAACAAGTACTTCAAGGAAATTTACGTGAAATCATTGGTACAGTAGGTATTAGACAACTTGTTCAAGATAGACAAGGTGTAGCTGAAAAGGTTAAAGAAAATGTTATTCCTGATATGGAAAAACTTGGTATTGAACTGATTAATTTTAATATCCAAAATTTCTCGGATAATAATAAGGTTATTGAAAATTTAGGTATTGATAATATTTCTCAAATTTCAAAAGACGCAGCTATTGCAAAGGCTAATGCAGAAAAAGAGGTTACAATTGCTCAAGCACAAGCAGATGAAATTGCAAATAGATCTCGTGTTGAATCAAATAGATCTATTTTAGAACAAAATACGGAATTATCACTTAAAGAATCAGATTTAAAACAAAAGACAGATACAGCTAAAGCTTATGCAGATGCTGCTTATAATATTGAACAACAAAAACGTCAACAAGAAATTAATATAGCAGAGATTAATGCTAATATTGCTAAACGTGAACGTGAAGTTGAACTAGGACAAAAAGAAGTAGAACTTCAAGAAAGAAAGCTTCAAGCTCAAATTAATAAACAAGCTGATGCTGAAAAATACGCGGCTAAACAAAAAGCAGAAGCTGAACTTTATGCACGTCAAAGAAAAGCAGAAGCTGAAAAGTTTGAAATCGAACAAAAGGCTTTAGCTTTAAAACTTCAAGCAGAAGCAGAAGCTAATGCAAGAATTGCAAGAGCTAATGCAGAAAAAGAAGCTGCTATGGCAGAAGCTCAAGGTATTGAAGCTAAAGGTAAGGCAGAAGCAGAAGCAATACTTGCTAAAGCTGATGCAATGAAACAATATGGTGAAGCTGCAACACTCCAATTAATATTAGATTCTAATGTACTTCCTAATATTGTAGAAGCGTATTCAAAACCAATGGCAGAGGCTATGTCTAAGATAGATTCTATTACTATGTATGGTGAAGGAAATACAGCTAAATTAACTGAGGAAATTTCTAAAAATGGTACACAAGTATTTGATGGCTTAGAAAAAGCAACAGGTCTTGATGTTAAGAGTTTACTAGCAGGATATTTAGGTGGTAAATTAATTAGTAAACAGGCTAAAAAAGAAGAATAATAAAAAAGTATAGGTCTTACTGTTTTGGTAAGACCTATAATATTATTTAATCTCTAATTTACTTTGAATTTCATCCAGATTATATTTTCCTTCATTGTTAGGAAAATGAAATTTGACATTATCTTTGATAAATCTAGGTATAATATGAACATGTGCATGCATTACAGTTTGACCAGCTGCCTCATCACAATTATTTATGATATTTAATCCATCAGGATGTAATACTTCTTTAATATGATTTGCAATAAGTTTTACGGCTTTCATTAATTCTAAATAAGAGTTATCAGACATTTCTAGTAGGTTATTACTATGTACCTTAGGAATTACTAATGTATGGCCATATCCTGCTTGAGACAAATCTAAAAATGCGAGTACATGATCATTTTCATAAATTTTTTTTGCAGGTATTTTACCTTCTTTAATCATACAAAATATACAACTCATATTTATTCCTCCAAATCTTTTTATAATTTGATTATACATCAAATTATATAAAAAAGATATATAAATGAATAGAAAATATAATCTTAGTTTGATATAATGAAATAAAAGAAATAAGGTGTTAAAGTGAAAGAAAACTTATTGATAAGTGCGTGTCTTTTAGGTCATAATACCAAATATAATGGTAAAAATAATTACAAAGAAGGAATTGAAGATTTAAAAGAATATTTTAATTTTATACTTATATGTCCTGAAGTAGAAGGAGGCCTTTCTATTCCAAGAGATCCTAGCGAGATTATCGGTAATAAGGTTATATCTAATAAAGGCACTGATGTAACAAAAGAATATAATAAAGGGGCTAAAATTGCTTTAAATAAAGCTAAAATTAATAATATTAGATATGCAATACTAAAATCAAAAAGTCCAAGCTGTGGAAAAAACTTTGTATATGATGGTACATTTTCTTCTACCTTAATAGAAGGTAATGGGATTGCGTGTAAATTACTAATTGATAATAATATAGAAGTATTTACCGAAAATGAAATTAATAAATTAATAGAAAAAGTAAAATAAGTCACTATCAAATAAATATAGTGATTTTTTTTATGATTTAAAATTCTCTTTACAACTTGTAGAATGGTTTACAAAAATATAATGATTCCACTAGTATATGATAGTGTTTTTTAATCGTGTAAAATCTAATTAAGGAAGCAAAAGTAAAGCACTCTTTACAAATATACAAAAATAGTGTAAAAAATGTAACAAAATGAAGAAAAGTTTAAAAAAAATCGCAAAAATCGCCTTTATTATAAGTGAAGGGTTAATTTTTAAT